>NZ_JBHMQT010000056.1:0-30474 GCF_042435035.1 Sphaerimonospora cavernae | reverse complement strand
AGCGGTCAGATCGACGCCGGGCCAGCGGCCATCACGCTCTGCGCACCGGCTGGTTGTTTACTCGCACACAGCCCCGACAAATCCGATGCCATGACCAGGCGTGGTTCACCTGCCGGAAGATATGAGCCAGCGCAATTCATTTGTGATCTGCGGGCCGAGGGTGGCTTCCGCACCGGTGATCAGGGCGTTCAACTCGGTTCTCATCGGTTCGGTTGTGACGTGATAGGCGGTCGGCGCATCGTGGGCACGCCAGGTGGTGAGGTCGTCTCGCGCTCGCCGTCGGAGCGACTCATCAGCGTCGGTCGAGAGGATCAGGCTGGCCTTGATCCGGCTCCAGGTGTCCCGGCGGGAGAGCAGTCGATGAGCGGCCACCCGCACGTGCCGGGGGTGTGCGGCGTCGAGCAGTGCCCAGAGCCGGTCTGATGGGGGAGGCGCATCGCGCAGTGCGGCGACCACGTGCCGGACCACGACCGGGGCGGGATCGTCGAGCATGGCGGCGAAGTCCAACGAGGCGTTCAGGCGGTGCAGTGTGCGGACCGCCTCGCGGAACAGCGCCTGGCGCAGGTCGTCCAGTGTGTACGAATGGCCCTGCGCGGCCTTGGCCGCGAGCCCGGCGATGGATTCCAGCCGTGCGGCGTCGTCTGCTTTCCTCGGCATCTGCCCATGTTCTCAATGCCTGCCGCTCACGGCGGAAGGATTTCTCGCGGCGGACGGACCCCGGCGTCGATGAGCGTTCGACCGGCGAGCGGCCCGTAGAGCCCTCCTCGAACGTCGTAGTTCCCTGTATCTCAACGGCGCGGTTGGGCGCGCTCAATCGCGTGTACCTGGTGGAACGAGTCTCACCGACACCCCGCGAAAGTCCGGCCCGTCGAGGAGATCACACGGCCGACGATCGACTTTCGGGTTGTCTACGTACACTGTCGGGCATGGCATGCCGCATCAGTGAGTTGGTCGTCGACGCCGCCGACCCCGACCGGCTCGCCGAATTCTGGAGCAAGGTCCTCGGCTACGTCGAACTCGGCCGGGAAGACGACGGAAGCATCGAGATCGGTCCGCCTGGCGTCGGCTTCGGCGGCCCGCAGCCCACTCTCATCCTCAGCCCCAGCGGCGACCCGCGGGCCGGGAAGCTCCGACTGCACATTGACGTCAATGCCACCGACCGCGACCAGGACGCCGAGCTGGAGCGGCTGCTCGCTCTCGGGGCCAGGCCCGTCGACGTCGGCCAGACGGGCACCGAGAACTGGCACGTCCTGGCCGACCCGGAAGGCAACGAGTTCTGTCTCCTGCACACCCGACTCCAGCCCCTCTGACCAGTTCCTCACGTGATGACGACGGGACCTGGAAGCGGTAGGCGGCCCTTGCGGATCTTGCGATCATCCATGAACCGTCACACGGGAGACGCCAACGCATGAACACGCCACCGTCGCCATCTCGAACGGAGCGGACTGACGGATCAACGGTCCAGATCGGTGCTCTCGTTCCGCTGACTCGGCCTGGCTGGGTCGAGGCAGGCCGACACCTGCTCGCCGGACTCGAGTTGGCCGTTCGCGAAGTCAATGACGCAGGCGGGATCGGCGGAAGACCACTCGAGTTGGTGGTCCGAGACACCGCGGCCGATCCGCAGAGGGCCACGGCGGCCGTCGATGAATTGGCCTGCCTCGGCGTGGCCGCCCTGGCGGGGGAGTATCACAGCGTCGTCGCTCGTGCCGCCGCCGCCAGGGCCGACGCCCTCGGCCTGCCGTTCCTGTGCTCGTCGGCGGTTCTCGACGCGCTCACCGAACAGCCGACGGAATGGGTCGCGCGTCTCGCCCCGGCGCAGTCCCACGGCTGGCGGATCTACGCGGATTTCCTCCTCAGCGCGGGCCACAGGCGCATCGCCGTAGCAGCCGAGTCGAGTGTCTACTGGGCGTCGGGGGCCCGCATTCTGCATGACTATCTCGCTCCACGGGGCGGCACCGTCATCGAACTCGACATGCGCGCGCTCGCCCCCGCGGCCGTGTGCGACGTACTCGTCGGTAATCACGCGACAGCCCTCCTTCTTCTGGTCGGCCATCCGGAGCCGGCGGTGTCGATCGTCACGTCTGTCCGCCGCGACCGGCGCCTCGCCGAGATCATGATCGGTGCTCCGGCCGGGCAACCGGAGTTCGCCCAATGGGCGACGTCGCTGGGCGGCGACAGCGCCGCGATCCCGTTCTTGCGCTACCTGCCCGAGCGTCTCAGCCCACTCGGTGCCCGAGTCGAGACGGCCCTGCGCGAGCGGCTGGCCGAAGCGCCCTCCTTCGTCGCCTTCGAGGGCTACGACACGGTCGCCGTCCTCGCCGATGTGCTGCGTTCTCACGGCGCGGACCGGGCGCGCATCGCCGGATCCTGGCCGCGCGTCGCAGTCGAAGGCACCCGCGGGCAGATCCAGTTCTCCCGCACGCCGGGCATCAACGTTCGGCAATGGGCTTGGCCGCCGATCCAAGTCGTTGATCGAGATCCGGCGGAACCCGATCGCTTTCGGATCCTTCACACCGGCTGAGAGAGCATGAAGGTCCGGCCGCCCAGACCTGTCCGAACTCGAGGCCGGCCAACTACACCTACCAGGCGCTCGCGGGCTCCGGCCCGGATTCAGGCTCCTCGCGTACGGCATGGGCGTCGTTCTTGCCGCTCTCCGCGGGCGCTGTGGGCACTCCGGGTGCTGTGGGCACACAGTGCTGTCTCTCGGCTCGCTGACTGTGCCGGTTTTCGCGGATCCCCGACGCGGTTGACTGTATTTGGCAATGATCGGGCAATTTACCGTTTTAGGCTGGTATGTGAGGTATACGGTTTAAGGTGTGTGAGGCGGGGGTCCGCAAACGGGGAGATGCATTTGCAGTGACCTGGCCGCAAGTCGCCCGAGAAGGTCTTCTACAGCCTGACGAGCGGATTGTGGAGCGCTTCTTCGATCGGGAGCCGGTCGAGGGGCGGGTGCGTCCTGCCATTCTCCGGTCGTGGCGGCGATGCCGGGCGGCGGGCCTGGCCCCGGGGACGCTTGGTTTCGGGGACCCCGTGGAACTGGACTGGGACGGCCCGCTGGTCCGGGCGGCCCGTCCGGTGGTCGAACGTGTGCTGCCCGTCCTCGCGGACGCGGACGCAGCCTTGCTGTTGGGCGATGAGCAGGCGAGGTTGCTGCTGCTTCGTGCCGGCGACAGAGCGCTGTCGAGGGAGCTGGACGCGCGGCATCACTGGCCCGGAGTCAGCTACGCCGAAGAGTTCGTCGGCACCAACGCCTTCGCCGGTGCGCTACGGGAGAGGCTGCCTTTCCCCGCCTCGGGATTCGATCACCTCTCCGCGTGTCTGCAGCCGTTCGCTGCGACCGGCGTTCCGGTGCTGGACCCGCTCACCGGGCAGGTGAGGGGCACTGTGGCCGTCGTCTGCTTGATCGGGCGGGAGCATCCGGCGATGGGCACGCTGGCCCAACGGGTGGCCGATGCCATCGAACGACGGCTGCTCGAGCACAGCAGCGAGCGGGAACGCGCCCTGCTCCAGGCCTTCCTCCGCACCGAAGCGATGCCGCGCCCGCTGCCGGGCGGGGGCATGCCTCCGGGTGAGCTGACCCTCGGTGATCGCCTCCTGCTGGAAGACAGGGCGGTGGAGCTGATCGCCCGTGGACAGCGTGCCGCCGTCCAGGTGCCGCTCTCCGGTGGCCGGGTGGCCGTGCTCCGCTCGGTGCCGAGAATCGAAGCCGCCGGGGTGGTCGGCGTCCTCGCGCAGGTGAGGATCGAGGGCGGTCCGTGGGAGCCGATGGCGGACCTGCCACTCCTCGCACCGCCGGGACCCATCGAGGGCCCGAGGGGCCCGGTGAGCCCGGTGGGCCCGGTCCCGGAGATCGGCGCGGCGGAAGCGGCGAAGACAGCCGCGGCCGTGGTGAAGCCCGGCATGGCTGAGACGGGCCGGCGATCGGAGGCTGCGCCGGCGCCTGAAACGCGGGTGCGGCACGGTTCTTATGATGATCCTTGGTTACTGCTGGCCGGTGAGCCGGGTGTCGGGCGCCTGGCCGTCTCGGCCAGGAGGCGGCTGCGAATCCTGTTCGAGGCCGCCATGGGGATCGGCCAGACGCTGGATGTGGTGCGGACGGCCGAAGAGCTCGCCGAGGCGACCGTCTCCCGCTTCGCCGACCTGGTCACGGTCGATCTCGCCGAGTCCGTCCTGCGGGGCCAGGAGGCCGACGCCCCGTCGGCAGGCCTGCGCCGCGTCGCGATCCGGGGTGCCGAGGACACCCCGGGCCTTTCAGCCTCCCGAGGGCAGCTGGTCCGTTACCCTGCGTCGTCGGCGCAGGCGCGCTGCCTCGCCGAGGGATGGCCGGTGCTGCGGCCGGGGCCGGGCGGGGAGATCCGGTCGGTCATCGCCGCCCCGCTGAGCGCGCACGGCAGCATGCTGGGTGTGGTCACCTTCCTGCGGCGGACCACACCGTTCGTCGACGACGACCTGTCTCTTGCCGAACAGCTGAGCGCTCGCACCGGGGTCTGCATCGACAATGCCCGCCGCTTCACTCGCGAGCATGCCACCGCGCTGGCCCTGCAGCGCGCCATGCTACCCCGGCGCCTGCCCGAGCAGAACGCGGTCGAGGCCGCCTACCGCTACCAGCTCGCCTACGAGGCGGCCGGCTATGCCTGGTTCGACGTCATCCCCCTGTCGGGTGCGCGTGTCGCGCTGGTGGTGGGCGAGGTCGCCGGCAGCGGATTGCAGGCCGCGGCCACCATGGGACGGCTGCGCACCACGATCAGCAACTTCTCCGCGCTCGACCTGCCGCCTGAGGAGATCCTCGCTCATCTCGACGACCTGGTCTGCCGACTCGTGGTCGAGCAGGCCGAGCAGGCCGGCGACGATGCCGCCGGCCTGCTCGGCGACATCGCCGAAGACACCACGCTGGGTCGTGCCGGCGACGCCGTCACCGGCACAACCTGCCTGTACGTCGTCTACGACCCGACCAGTCAGTGCTGCGGCCTGGCCTCGGCGGGCCACCCCCCACCCGCCGTCGTCGGCCCCGACGGCACCGTGGAACTCCCGCACGCCCGTGCCGGGCCACCGCTGGGCCAGGGAGGGCCGCCCTTCGAGACGACCGAACTCAGCCTTCCCGAGGGCAGCAGGCTCGTCCTCTACACCGGCGGGCTGCTCGCCGACGACCCGGCCGACCCGCGCATCGGAACGCAGCGCCTGCGCCAGGCGCTGGACACAGATCCCGGCCGCACCGCCGAGGAGACCTGCGCCTCGGCGCTGACCGTCCTGCCGCACGGCCGGTGCCGCGACGACGTCATCGTGCTGGCGGCATGCACCCGGGCACTGTCACCCGGCCACATCGCCTACTGGGACCTGCCGGCCGATCCCGCTGCGGTCTGTCGCGTACGGGCCGAGGCCGCGCGGCAGCTGTCGGACTGGAACCTGGACGATCTGGTCTTCACCACCGAGCTGATCTTCAGCGAGCTGGTCACCAACGCGATCCGTTACGGAGCCGAACCCATCCGCGCGCGCCTGCTCCTGGACCGGACGCTGATCTGCGAGGTGTTCGACGCCAGCGACACCTCTCCCCGCCCGCGCCGGGCCGTCGCCACCGATGAGGGAGGACGGGGACTCTTCCTTGTCGCCCAGCTCAGCGAGCGTTGGGGCACCCGCTACACCCGGCGCGGCAAGGTCATCTGGGCTGAGCAGTCCCTGGATCAGGAGACACAGGAGGGCACCCGGGAGCCGTGGACGGCTCTCGGCCTGCCGGAATGAGTTCTCGACGCGTTCCGTCACCTCGCGAGTCGTGCAGTCGTTCTCAGCTGGTGGCGCCCCAGGTGAGGGAGAGTCCGGTGGCGGCGCGTTCGGTGCGGATCTCCATCATGGTGCCCAGGATCGTGGCATGGTCGGACACGACGGGAACGGCGTCGGGCGTATAGGCGATCCGGGTGCTGACGAGCACGGCACTGCCCTCAGGCTCGTGAAGGCGGCGCGCGGCGGCGGGGTCGAGCAGCCCGGGCCGGACCACCTCGGACGCCCGGGCGACCACCACTCCCGCTTCGGCGAGCGCTGTGTAGAGGGAGACGGCGGTGAAGTCGCGGTCGCGGATCTGGTCGGCCACCGGCCGGCGGATCCAGGACACCTGGTGAACGGCGGGACGGCCCGCGAACTCGCGGACCCGCTCCAGCCGCAGGGCGGTGTCGCCGGGACGCAGCCGAAGCTCCGCCGCGATGCGGGCGGGAGCCCGGCGCATCGCCCGCCCGGCCACCACGGTGCGCACGTCGTGGCCCTGTTCCCGCAGATCGTCGGCCAGACTGCGGAGCGAGCCGAGCTGGTACGCCAGGTGGGGCGGGGCCACGAACGTGCCCTTGCCGTGCCGCTGCACGATCAGCCTCTCGTCGCTGAGCTCCCGCAACGCCTGGCGCAGTGTCATGAGGGTCACCCCGTAGGAGGCGCTCAGCTCCCGTTGCGGGGGCAGCGCCTCACCGGGGACGTAGTGTCCCGACCGGATCTTCGCGGCGAGGTCGGCTGCGATGGCGCGGTATCTCGCCTCGTGCCCGGCGTCGGGGGTCATCGTGGTGCGTCACACTCCTGGTCTTGCGAACCTGAGCCGAGGTCCCGGCGCAGGGTCGTGAGGAAGTCCCGCAGGTCGTCCGGCCCCGCCCCATCGAGCACCCGCCGCATGACCGCGGCGCCGACCACCACGCCGTCGGCGTACCGGCCGGCCTCCCGCGCCTGGTCGGGCGTGGAAATGCCAAATCCTAGCAAGACCGGCCGGTCGGTGACGCGCCTGATCCGCGCGGTGAGCTCCGCCGCCGAGGCGGCGAGGGCGGCCCGCTCGCCGGTGGTGCCCATCAGCGACACCGCGTAGACGAATCCGCGGCTGCGACGCGAGATCTCCGCCAGCCGCGGCCGCGGCGTCGCCGGCGACGCCAGCAGGACCAGTTCGATCCCGGTGGCGGCGGCCACGTCCGTCAGCTCGTCCGCCTCGTGCACCGGCAGGTCGGGCACGATCAGGCCGCCGACGCCGGCCCGGCGCAGCGCGGCGCAGAACGCCTCTGGGCCGTCGTGCAGCACCAGGTTGTAGTAGGTGCTGGCGACCAGCGGCACGCCCAGGTCCCGGACCTCGGCAAGGTCGGCCAGGTCGGCGAGGATCCGGCGGGTGCTCGCCCCCCGGGCCAGTGCCGTCTCGCTCGCCTGCTGGATGGTGACGCCGTCGAGCGTGGGGTCGGAGAACGGCAGGCCGACCTCGATCGTGTCCGCCCCGGCTTCGGCGAACGCTTTCAGGTAGTCCGTCCAGCCGGGCGTGATCCCCCCGGTGACGTACGGCATGAGCAGACCGCGGCCGGTGTCCCGGCGGGCGCGCAGGTGGCGTTCGACCGCGCCCGCGGCCAGGGTGGGATTCGTCACAGCAGCTCCTTCAGGGTTGAGACGTCCTTGTCGCCCCGGCCGGACAGCGTCATCAGGACCGTCGATCCGGCGGGCAGATCGCCGCCGCCCACCGCGCGGATCACCCAGGCGAGGGCGTGCGCCGATTCGAGCGCCGGGACGATGCCCTCGGTGCGCGCCAGCCGTACCGCCGCGCCGACCGCCTCCTCGTCGGTCACCGTGACGTACCGGGCGCGGCCCAGGTCGCGCAGGTGGGCGTGCTCCGGGCCGACCCCCGGGTAGTCGAGCCCGGCGGCGATGGAGCGCCCCTCGACGATCTGCCCGTCGTCGTCCTGCAGGAATAGCGAGCGGCAGCCGTGCAGGACGCCGAGCCTGCCGCGGGCCGCCCCGGCGCCGCCCTCCGCCTCGACGCCGACGAAGCGCGCCGTGGTGTCGGCGAAGCCGGCGAACGTGCCGGCCGCGTTGGAGCCGCCGCCGACGCACGCGACCACGTGGTCCGGCACGCCGGTCCGCAACTCGGCGGCGCACTGCCCGCGGGCCTCGTCGCCGATGACCCGCTGGAACTCCCGGACCATCCACGGGTACGGATCCGGCCCGATGACCGAGCCGACGCAGTAGTGGGACTCGCCGGTGACGCCCACCCAGTGCCGCATGGCCTCGCTGGTCGCGTCCTTGAGCGTGCGGCTGCCCGTGGTGACCGGGACCACCTCGGCGCCCAGCATGCGCATCCGGAAGACGTTCAACGCCTGCCGCTCGATGTCGCGCTCACCCATGAAGACCGTGGCCTCGAGCCCGAGCAGCGCGGCGGCGGTCGCGGTGGCCACCCCGTGCTGGCCCGCTCCCGTCTCGGCGATCAGCCTGCGCCGTCCCATCCGCGCGGCGAGCAGGGCCTGGCCCAGCACATTGTTGATTTTGTGTGATCCGGTGTGGGTGAGGTCCTCGCGCTTGAGGTACAGCCGCACGCCCAGCTCCTGCGACAGCCGCCGGGCCGGTGTGAGCGGGGTCGGCCGTCCGGCGTGCAGGGCGAGCAGTTCCGCCAGGGCGCCGCGGAAGCCCGGATCCGCCCGCGCCTCCCGGAACGCCTCGTCCACCTCGCGGCACGCCTCCACCAGGGACTCCGGCGCGTACCGCCCGCCGTACTCGCCGAACCGGCCCCGCGCCCGGGGCTCGCCCATCGTCCCGGGCGCCGGTACGGGCTCACGCCATGGCGCCACATCTCGCATCCCACGCTCACCTCGTTCTATAACTCTGCTTAGAGTTCTATAACAGTGAGTGTGGCATGCACAGTGTGGGACGCGCCACCCCGGCCGGCCCCGCTCGCCGGCGCGCGGCAGCCGGTCGAACGGCGTATCGTCGATCGGGAACGCGTCTCACTCGGCCGTGTGCGCGAGGATGGCGGCGGCCAGCTCCTCGTGCGCCTCCGGCGGCAGCGTGTGCCCCATGCCCGCCACGATCATCAGCAGCGCTCCCGGGATCTGCCCGGCGATGATCGCGCCATGGCCCGCGCGCGCCGGTCCTGCGGCGGCGGGGCGGGTCGCCCGCTGCCAGGATCCGTACGGCCTCGGCGGCGTTGCCCGAGTTCAGCTCGAACCGGCCCCGGAGCTGGGCGATCTCCATGGCGAGGGTGGCATCGCCGCCGGCCTGTTCGCGTGCCTCGGCCAGCAGCGACTCCGCCTGTCCCGGGCGGCCGCCGAGCCAGGCCGCCACGGCGGCGTCCTTCAGCCGTACGGCACGGGCACACGGCTCGGGGGTCAGCCACCTCGGCCAGCCCGGCCTCCTCCAGCTCGGTCAGCGCCACCAGCCCGGCCCCGGCCTCCGTCCCGGGCGCGGATGAGGCCGATCGGGCCACGCTCGCCCCGGGCCGTACCGGTTGCCCGGCAAGCAGCCGGTCGGCGGCGCGCAGGACCAGGCCGAGGTCGGCCTCGACGGCGGCGACCAGGGCGATCAGCCGGGCAGGGGCGGACAACCCGGTCACCCGACACCGTGGCGGGACTCCAGCAGTTCGGCCGCAGCGGACTCGGGCAGGCCGCGCACGTCCACCGTCAGCGGCACGCCCCTGACAGGAGCGTCTGCGCGTACGGCGAGCAGCATCGCGATGCGTTCCGTCGCCAACCGCCTGGCGGCGAACAGCAGCGCATCGGCCGAGGCCCGGTCGACCCACTGGAAGTCGTCGATCACGCAGATCAGCCCGTCCGGCGTGGCGGCCTCGGCCAGCAGCGAGAGCACGCCGGCACCCAGCAGGAACCGATCGCCGGCGCCGCCGACGGCCAGCCCCAGGGCCGCGCGCACGGCGGCGCGCTGCGGCTCGGGCAATGCGTCGAGCGAACCGGTCGCCGGCCACAGCACCTGGTGCAGCGCCGCGAACGCGAGGTCGGACTCGGACTCAACGCCGGTGGTCCGCAAGACCCGCATCGCGCCACCGCGCGCGGCCGCCGCGTCGAGCAGAGCGGTCTTGCCCGTCCCCGCCTCGCCTCGCAGCACCACCGCGCCGCCGAAGCCGTCGCGAGCCCGCGTGATCACCTCGTAGAGTGCGCTGATTTCCGCAGATCTTCCGTACAGCACGAACACCCACTGTAGGAGGCATCCACGCTGACCCGTCCGGAGCCGGAGGTCCGGGTGCGGAGGCCGGCGATGCGTGGCTGCCGTTCACGTCCGACTTCCCAGCGTTGACCGCCTAGTTTGTCTCATATATCAATACCTAATTGCTCGAATAGCGAGACGTGTGTCAGTGTTGGCAGCATGGCACGTGAATCCGCCGTGTACACCCACGGCCACCATGAGTCCGTCCTGCGCTCCCACCGCTGGCGCACCGCCGCCAACTCCGCGGCGTACCTGCTCGAGGAGTTGAAGCCGCACATGCGGATCCTGGACATCGGATGCGGCCCGGGTACGATCACCGCGGACCTGGCCGAACTGGTGCCCGAGGGCGAGGTCGTCGGGGTCGACGTGGAGCCCGGCGTCCTGGAACAGGCCCGCCGCGAGGTCGGCGGACGCGGCCTGACCAACGTCCGGTTCGAGACCGCCGACGTCCACGCGCTCGGCTATCCGGACGATTCCTTCGGCGTCGTGCACGCCCACCAGGTGCTGCAGCACGTCGCGGACCCGGTGGGGGCGCTGCGCGAGATGCGCCGGGTGTGTGAACCGGGCGGGGTCGTCGCGGCACGCGACAGCGACTACGCCGGGATGGTCTGGTACCCCCGCGTGCCCGGACTGGACGACTGGCTCGATCTCTACCACCGCGTCGCCCGCGCCAACGGCGGGGAGCCCGACGCCGGACGGCGGCTGCGCTCCTGGGCCCGGCGGGCGGGCTTCACCGAGATCAGGTCCTCCTCGGCCACCTGGTGTTACACCACTCCAGAGGATCGGGCCTGGTGGAGCGGGCTGTGGGCGGACCGCACCCTCCAGTCCTCCTACGCGCGGCTGGCCGTGGAGGGCGGGCACGCCACTCTGGAGGATCTGCGGCGGATCGCGGACGCCTGGCGGGAGTGGGGCGCCCATGAGGACGGCTGGTTCGGCGTCCTGCACGGAGAGATCCTCTGCCGCCCTTCGTAAGGGCCCGCGCCTACCGGCCATGGGAAAGACGAGACGCCCGCCCCTCCGATGGGGGAGGGGCGGGTATCAGGCTGGGTGGCTAGGGCCGGTCGTAGACGGTCAGGCCGGCCTGCTACTTAGTACCAGCCGTCCCATCCGCAGAAGGTGCCGCAGTGGCCGGCGACGTAGATGTTCCAGGTGATGTCGTCCAAGTCCGAGTCGCCGTAGCCCCCGTAACCGTAGGCGCCGGCCCCACCCCATTCCGTGGGGGCGGTCGTCGCGCTTGCCGCCGTGGCGCTTGTGGCTAGAGCGCCACCGGCAAGCGCGGTGCTGAGTGCGAGTCCGGCGATGACCTTATTGAGCTTGGGCATTATGTGTCCCCCTCGAAGGATCATTTGCCTAATTTGCCAAAGATCTCACTCGATGACCGTTAGGTGGTCATCACCCCGCGATTTACTACATTTCCGGATCGAATGAGCGATAAACGGTGCTCTGCGTTTTTTGATGCCATCTTATTCACATAAGAGCCTTTGTATGCCATTTATGGCGGATTTGTTCCCTAATGTCCGATTATCGGGTCCCCGTCCGGGCGGCAGAAGGCGGCGGTCGCATGGGAAGCGGCTGCCAGAGAAGGGCACCACGGTCGACGGTGGCGGTGATGCGCCGGCAAGACGACGAACGCCCGCTCTCTCCCGTCCGGGAGGGCGGGCGTCGACGCGCTCGGCTCGAGTCAGGCTTCCAGGTCATCCTTGCTGAGGCCTACCTGCTCGCCGGTGGGGGAAGCCGAGGCGGACGGCACCTCCGGTAGAGATCTTGACAGCCTGCTCCGCCTGCCATTTTCGGAAATATGTGATCTTTAAGGGAGTTGGCGACGTAGATTCGGGCGCATGGCGACTTCGGGTGGGGTGCGAGGGGCCGGGAGGCGGTCGCCGTACCGGCTGAGGCTCAGACGCGGTGTCCTGCTGACCGGCGTCCTGCTGCTCGCGGCGCTCTCGCTCGGCGTGGTGGCGCCTCCGCCCGTCGCCCCCGGGCTTGTCACGGTGCCGACGCCGCGCCTGGGTGTCGACGGGTGTCCCGTGGAGCTGCTCGACGGCCGGGGGTTCACCGACCTGCCGGGCCCGCTGGTGCCCGATGGCGGCGCGGTCTCGGTGACCCTGTGTGAGCTGATCAAAAAATGGCCCGCACAGGGCGGACAGCCGTCGCCGCCGGCGCCGGGTGAGCCGCGCACGCTCACCACGCGGGTGTCCGAGATGGTCGCCCTGATCAACGCGCTGCCCACCCGGGAAGAGGAGGCGGACCGGATCCGGACGCGGGGTACGGCCAGGGCCCTCCCGGCCGACTTCGGTTTCGTCTGCACCGATGTCGGCTACGGACAGGAGTTCTCGTTCGCGGTGCGCTACGCCGACGGCTCGTCCGCGCTCGTCGTCCTCGACCGCAACTGCGGCACCGCGCGCTCGGCGGGCAGGACCAGGTTCATGCACGGCACCGAACCGATCGACGCCTTCCTCGGCTTCTATCGGGAGCAGCTTCTCGCCACCGGGAAGGCCACCGGGAAGACGGTCGCGACGCCCGCCTGCGCCGCCGGGCTGACGGTGCGCGAGGCGGACGACCGCGAGCTCCCCGAGCTGCCGCGGGACGACGCCGCGCGCAATCGCGGCGGCTCGGACGGCGACTATCTGCCCAGCCCGCTCGCGGCGGTGACCGCCTGCCGTTACCAGCGGCACGGGGACCGGCTCCACCTGCGCGGCCGGTGGACGACCAGGGCGGGGCTCGAACCGATCCGCGACCTGCTCAACGCCGCGACCAGATACGAGACGGTGACCGACGAGAACGGCGGGATAACCGACATCAGCCACAGCCGCTGCGGCATAGCCGGGTCCACGTCCGCCCAGATCCGCCGGATGGACGTGGTCTGGGTCGCCGACCTGACCGGCGCGGTCGTGGAGATCAGGGTCTGGCGTTCTCCCTGCCAGGCCGTCTTCCGGGGACCGGGGGGCATGGTGCCCAAGCCCGCGCTGCTCGCCCGGCTCGACACCTGGCTGGGAGGCCGGCCCACCGCCGGAGGAGGCGAGCGCGGCGTTCGTTGAGGATCTGTACGGCAGGCCTGATCCGCCGTTCTCCACGCGCTCCGCGTGGATCAGGTTGTTACCCGCGGCGCGCGGGATGCCGTCCAGCCAGCGTACGGGCCTCGGCGCCGTGGGGGTGTCAGCAGCAGAAGCGCAGGTAGTCCCGCAGGTCGGTGAGCATGCGCGTGACACGTTCGCGGTCGCCGCGATACAGCACTTCCTTGCCGTCGCGGCGGGAGGTGACGATGCCGCCGCGGCGCAGGAGGGCGAGTTGCTGGGATGCGGTGGACTGGCCGATGCCGGCGCGTTCGGCGACCTGGCCGACCGACAACTCGGCACCGCGTGCGAACAGCAGCAAGATCTGCTGGCGGCTCGGGCTGGCCAGGGCCTTGAGGAAGTCATGGACGGCCTGGCTGAGATCCGGCACGGTGCCCATGTCGCCGCTGACGCAGGCCGTCCCGGTAGCCGGCGGTTCGCCGGGGGCGTCGCTTTCCGCGGGGCTGACGGTGTCGGGCGCTGGGTGCGTGCTGGTTTCGGCCATCTCACATCCTCCTCACGCGCACTCTACTGCCCGCATCGACATATTGACATATTAGAAGTTGACGATATGTTTCCCGCATGACTTCTCACAGGGACTCCGTGGTCATCGTCGGGGGCGGGCAGTCGGGCCTGGCCGCGGCGCACGCCGCGCTGCGGGCAGGACTGCACCCGCTGGTGCTGGAGGCGTCCGATCGGGCGGTCGGGTCCTGGCCGCATTATTACGACAGCCTGAAGCTGTTCTCGCCCGCCCGCTACAGCTCCCTGCCAGGCCTGGCCTTCGGTGGTGACGGCGAGCGATATCCGCACCGGGATGAGGTGGTCGACTACCTTGAGCGTTACGCCGCCGGCCTGGTCGGGCGCGGTGCCGAGATCCGTACCGGTGCCCGGGTGACGGTGGTGGAGGCATCGGTCGAGGGCGGTTTTTCCGTACGGCTGGCTGGTGGTGAGGCGCTGTCCGCACGTGTCCTGATCGCGGCCAGCGGTTCCTTCGCCCGCCCGCACCGGCCGGCGCTGCCGGGCCTGGACGGCTTCACCGGGCAGGTCCTGCACGCCGCCGACTACCGTTCCCCGGCATCGCTGTCCGGTGAGCGTGTCGTGGTGGTCGGCGCGGGCAACTCCGCGATCCAGATCGCCTACGAACTTGGCGCTCACGCACGTGTCACCCTGGCCAGCCGCGCCCCGATCCGGTTCGTGGCACAGCGTCCGCTCGGGCGGGACCTGCACTTCTGGCTCCGCCTGACCCGATTCGACCGGCTTCCCCTGCACCGCGCTGATCGCCCGCCGACCGTGCCCGTGCTCGATGACGGCCGCTACCGTCAGGCCTTGCGCCAGGGACGGTTCGACCGCCGCCCGATGTTCACCCGCCTGGAGGGCGACCACGTCGAATGGGCCGACGGGCGCCGTGAGCGCGTCGGCGCGGTGCTGCTGGCCACCGGCTACCGCCCCAACCTGGACTACTTGACCGGTCTCGGCGCGCTCACGGACGACGGACGGCCCCGGCAGCGCGGGGGGCTGTCGGGCACACACGCGGGGCTCGGCTACCTCGGGTTGGAATGGCAACGCGCGCCCTCCTCAAACACCCTGCGGGGCGTCGGAGTCGACGCCCGCCACCTGCTTGGCAAGCTATGAAGGCTGATTAGATGCAATTCTAATTTGACAGTTCTCTAATTCAGGAGCATCCTGCTACGTAGCTACTTAGATAGATATAAAAACAGGCGCGGGTCCCATCCCCGTGATCACAAGGAGAACCGTCATGAGCGGATGCTGCGGACCTGCCACCGTCGAGCTCGAGCCGAGCGTGCGGGCGGCACGCCTGGAATCACTGCCGGTCGTGGTGATCGGCGCGGGCCCGGTGGGACTGGCCGCCGCCGCGCATCTGGCCGAGCGCGACCTGGACTTCCTCGTCCTGGAGTCGGGGGAGCGAGCCGGGACGTCGGTCGCGCGATGGGGGCACGTACGGGTGTTCAGCCCGTGGAAGTACGACATCGACGCCGCGGCCCGCCGTCTGCTTCAGGCCGCCGACTGGACCGAGCCCGACCCCGAGTGGCTGCCCACCGGCGCCGAGCTCGTCGAGGACTACCTCGCGCCGCTGGCCGCGCTCATGGGTGAGCGGCTGCGCATCGGCGCACGGGTGAGCGCGATCAGCCGCCTGGGCTACGACCGGGTCCGCACCGCCGGCCGGGAACAGGCGCCGTTCCTGATCCGCCTATCTGACGGCCGGGAGCTGTACGCGCGTGCGGTCATCGACGCCTCCGGCACCTACGCCAGCCCGAACGTGCTGGGCGCCAGCGGCCTGCCGGCGTACGGCGAGCAGGCCGCCGCCGAGGTGATCGACCACGCCCTGCCCGACGTGCTCGGTGTCGACAGAGAACGCTATGAGGGCAAGCACACCCTGGTCGTCGGTGCGGGCCATTCGGCCGCCACCACGTTGCTCGCGCTGGCCCAGCTGGACGACACCACCATCACCTGGGCGATCCGCGCGGACGGTGCCGCCCGCACCTACGGCGGCGGCGAGGCGGACGCGCTGCCGGCCCGTGGCGCGCTGGGCACCCGCCTGCACGCCCTGGTCGAGTCCGGCCGCATCCGTCTGCTGACCGGTTTCTTCACCCACGCCGTCGAGCGGGACGGCGAGCGGGTGCGGGTGGTCGGCCGGGACCCCTCCGGCGTCGAGCGGAGCGTGACCGTCGACCGGATCGTCGCCGCCACCGGATACCGGCCCGACCACTCCATCACCGCCGAGCTGCGCCTGGACCTGGACCCTATCCTCGGCTCCACGCGCGCGCTGGCTCCACTGATCGACCCGAACATGCACTCCTGCGGCACCGCCCCCGCGCACGGCGTGGACGAACTGGCCCACCCCGAGCCCGGCTACTACGCGATCGGCGTCAAGAGCTACGGCCGCGCCCCGACCTTCCTCATGGCGACCGGCTATGAGCAGGCGCGTTCGGTGGTCGCGGCGCTGGCCGGCGACTGGGAGGCGGCCCGCGACGTCCAGCTCGACCTCCCCGAGACCGGCGTGTGCTCCTCCAGCCTGGCCGAGGCACAGCAAGAGCGCATCGGCCTGGCCACCGGCATCGGCGGCGGCCTGCTGTCGACGCCGCTGCCGCTGGTCGGCGTCTCCGCCTCCACCAAGGGCGGCGGCTGCTGCGGTTGAGCCGTTTCTGCCGGAAGGGTGAGGGTTTCCCCCACGGTTGGCGGATCGTCGCCGCGTGGGTCGTCACCCGGACCATCGGCTATGGCGTGCCGGTCTGGCGACGGGTTGCTCCAAACTTAGATGGAAGTCAATATAGAGGCATGTCGAACAACGGTCCGAACGCAGACGGCCTGACCGCCTCGCCTTCCGGGGCATGCTGCACGCCTCTGGCGTCCGTATCGTTGGACCCCGCCGCTGCCGCCGACATGGCGAAGATGTTCAAAGCCATGGGAGATCCGGTCCGGTTGCGGTTGCTGTCGCTGATCGCCGCTCATCCGCAGGGGGAGGTGTGCGTGTGCGATCTGACCGACCTTTTCGACGTGGCTCCTCCCACGATCTCCTATCACCTGAAGTTGCTGCGCGAGGCGGGGCTGGTCGATCACGAGCGCCGGGGAACGTGGGTTTACTACCGGCCGATGCGTGACCGCCTTTACCGGCTTTCCGCTCTGCTGGCCGCACCGGACCTCACCGGCACCCCGAAGTGAGACGCGGTCAGGGGACCGCCTGCGCGGACACGTTCACCACCGCGCTCAGTCGTTCCAGCGCGGAGGGTACGACCAGTAGAACACCCATGTGCCTCGTCGTTCACAGTCGATGAGACCGGCACTGCGCAGCACCCTCAGGTGGTGTGAGATCGTCGGGCCGGTCAGGTCGAAGGCCGAGGAAAGGGTGTTCACATATGCTTCTCCTCTCGGATGGGATGCGATCAATGACAGCAGTCGCACCCGCACGGGATCGGATAACGCCTTGAACGCCGCCGCCACCTCTGCCGCCTGATCGACGTCCACCGGTGCCGTGGCGAGCGGTGGACAGCAGATCACCGTTCGTGGGCGTCCTTGCTTCGACACCCGCCACGCCCATGTCGACCATCTCAGGGAGCTCCTGAGCATCGCCGCGAGCTCGGGCGTGCCCGCCGTATGGATCCATGCGATCACGGACGGCCGTGACGTCGGCGACGGTACCGCCGCGGGATATCTCGACCTGGTCGAGAAATTCGCAGCCGAGGCGGGAGCCGGCCGCATCGCGACGGTGATCGGCCGCGGGTGCGCGCTCGACAAGAGCGGAGACCTGGAGCTGACCGGTGCGGCCATGCGGGCGATCGCGGACGGAGCGGGGGTCGGCGTCGCGCGGGCGCGGGACGCTCTCGACGGGCAGCGCAGTGACGTGTGGGTGCCGCCCAACGCGGATTCCGCTGTCCAGCAGCGCCGTACCGGTGACAGAACCGCGCGGGCTCTCCACGATCACCGTGTCGCCGTCGGCGATGCCGAGTTCGCGCGCGGTGCTGGGATGGATCTGTACCAGCCGGATCCCGTTCAGGCGCTCACCGGTCGGAGTCCAGTGAGTGACGGAGGCGAAGTGCGCCACGCTCGGCCGGCCGGTCATCCCCATGAGGGGATATTCGGCGTGGACGGCCCCGGAGCGCGGGCGGGATTGTGGTTTGCGACGGTCTGAGCGGCCGGAGTTGGCATTGCGTCAAGCGATCCGGCCGCCAGGCAAGTTGGGATCAGGAGCTTGATCGGGGTCGGACCGGTGTTCGCGGGGGGAAGAGCCAGTGGTTGCCGGCAGGCGTTGCACCGAGCACACGGTCTTTGTCCAACAGAAACGGGAACTCGGCCTGCAGTTCCTGGTAGCTGTCGTTCGTGACGATGACGCTGCCAGTCTCGTCCGCAAACATGACCACCATTCGGTCCCCTTTGCCGTGCGTCCCGGCTGGAGTCGTATGGACGATCTTCTGGCGGATCGCGTCATCCAGGACCTTCTGCTCGCCAGGAGGCAACTGGTGGCGCAGGGTCGCGTCGACGAAGACGGTCACATCCGCCCCGGGGAACTTCGTGTGCAGCGCCTGTACGCCGCTGAGAAGCTGGTCGAGGCTTGGGATATCCCCTTTCCTGCGGTCCCGGCCATGCCAGGCGAGGTTGGAACCGTCCACTACGAATGACTTCGCCGCGGCCGGTGTGAGCTGGGGCAGGGAAGCGCCCGAAGGAGTCAGCCTGTCCAAAGCGCTCATTCTGCGCCGGATCTCCTCGACGGGCAGGGTGTCGCCGCTGGTGAAGTCTCTGATCTCCTCGTCGAGGAGGACCTCGCCGGTCTCGTCGAGAGTGCCTTTGACGTGCAGTAGTCCGTCCACTGTGTAGGTGTAGCGCAGGTTGAAGATGGCTTTCTCGCGGGGCAACCGCCTGGGGTACTTCAGCACGAGCTTGGTGAGCTGAAAGTTTTCGGGGTCGTCGAGCGACTTGGCAGGATCGGCCTCCCACACGGGGACAGTGAGCTGGACACGCCCATCGTCGATCGGTGTGTACTTCTTCTCCTCGATGGCGGGCAGCGGGGTGTGCTGGTCGATGATCGCGCTGAAGACCTTCTCACCAGTGTGCTGGTTCGTCGTGGCCGTACCGAGCGCGAACATCGAGGAGACGCGCAGGTAGCTGTCGATCTTTCCGTCCAGGATGGCGGCGGCGATCGCGGCACCTCGCGCGACGGCGGTCATGGGGTGGCAGATGGCGGACGGTACGACCTCGTCGTCCATCAGCCGTTCCACCGCATTGCGGACGGACGGAAGCTGACTGGTTCCCCCGATCATGAGTACACCATCGATCTCGTCGGGGTGCATGCCGAGCTCATTGAGGCACTGCCGGGCCGGCTGGAGTGCCTGTTCCACCAGGTCGGCGATCTCCCGTTCGAACTCGTCCCGGGTCACCTGGACCAGCTTGCCGTTGCCCGGGAAGCGAGCTACCGCCGAGGTCTCCCTGGAGAGGCGGATCTTGGTTCGTTCGACGATGAGGTCGAGTTCTCGGCTCTCCAGTTCCGAAAGGACGGGGTGGCCCGGGAGTTTGCGGAGGAGTAGTTTGCGGAGGCGCTTGTCGAGCTCTATACCGCCGAGCTGGGTGATGCCCTTGGAAGCGAGCTCCTCGAAGTGGCCGTCGATGTGCTCCAGGATGGTTACGTCGATGGTGCCGCCACCCCAGTCGAAGACCATGATGCGGCCCTCTTCCTGCATGTCGTACATGTAGGAGAGCGCGGCGGCGGTGGGTTCATTCAGCAGGGCCTTGACCTGGATGCCCGCTGCTTGGGCGGCGGTACGGGTGCGGTAGCGCGCGGCTCCGCGGGCATTGGCGGGAACCGTGATCACTGCACTGTCGAAGCTGCGAAGGAGGTTGTGCTCGGCGCGCTCGCGCATGGCGCGGAAGACGCCGGCTGCGGCCACACTCGCAGGAACCGATGCATCGCGCAGTCGGATGCTCTCGTCGTTGCGGAGCATGCGCTTGCATGCTTCGAAGACCCGGTTGGAACGGAGCTTGGCTTCCCAGCCGAACAGAGCACCGAGCCGGGTGGAGCTCTCACCCACGATGGTGGGGAAGATGCCCTGGAACTCCTCGTAGAGCCAGTCCGAGTCGATGTTGTCGGTATCGAGCTGGAGCACCTCGGCCTCATCACCGTTCCACTGGGCGACCACCGAGTTCGTTGTGCCGAAGTCGATGCCCGTCGCCATGATCAGCTACCTCCAGCAGAGGAATCGTCGAGTGCGCTTGCCGGGTCGTCGGTGTGGCGTAGCTGCCCGCTCCGCACGATCTTGTGTGTGACCGCATCTACGTAGGCGGGTCTTACCAAGGCCAGATAGGGGCCGTCGGTCGGCGAATTCATGGTGGCGAAGCACTCCGAGCGTTCGACCGGAGAGGCGATGCGCTTGAGGCCCGCCACTGCGAACCACTCATCGACGAGCAGCCGGATGCCCCCAAGGTCCGTGGCTTCCCGTAGGTGTGAGTCCAGCTCGGCGAGGTGGGCAAGGTGAAGTCTCCGGCTGCC
Source organism: Sphaerimonospora cavernae (assembly GCF_042435035.1). Lineage (NCBI taxonomy): Bacteria > Bacillati > Actinomycetota > Actinomycetes > Streptosporangiales > Streptosporangiaceae > Sphaerimonospora > Sphaerimonospora cavernae. Next base: position 10,494 of record NZ_JBHMQT010000056.1, on the reverse strand, counting down.
GAATGCTTCGAGTACGGCCTGCCGGAGTCCTTCCACGAGCTCCCGCTGTGTGAGGCTGTCGGCCGCAGGCTGCGGCGAGGTGGAAAGGAGGTTGGTTGCCTCCTGGAGGAATCCCTCCAGGATCTTGGCGGGATCCAGGTGCCTGTAGTCGGAGATCAAGGAGTTCAGCCGGACGGTCATCTCCTTACGGATCTCATCAGTGATTTCTGCCCGAACCTCCGCCTCGATTGACTGCCGGACCTCGGCCTTCAGGGCCTCCCGGACATGTCTTTGAACCGTCTTCCCCAGGCTCGAGGACAGCTGGTCGAGCTGTTCGCCGACTGCGGTCTGGAGATCGGCGATCGCCTCCTTCACCTCAGAAGGCCGGCTGCCGGCTCCGGAATCGGGCGTCCACGAAGGTCGGGAGCGGTTACCGCGGTTACCACCACTGCCTGCGGGCTTGTTGTAATTCTTCGCCATCAATGATCATTTCTCTTGTGGAGGTTCGCGGAACTCGGCCAGCAGTTCTCCCGCGGCTCGCTCGCGTAGAGAAAGCAAGTCGTCGCCGCCGGCTGCCGGCGTACGCCGGGAGAGTGGCTGTGCGGGAGGAAGGATCGCGGCGGACCGCCGGTCTGTCGGGGGAAGGAAGATGTCCTCGCTCAGCGGTACGACGAAGAACTGCGTCTCGCTGGTGGCTTTCCTGATCCGGCGCTCGGCCCTGTTGACGGCGGCTTCCTCTTCGGTGTCTCCGCGGACGATCCGGAGCAGCGTGCGGTACTGATCCTTCCAGTCCGGGTCGCCGTGGGCCAGCCCGAGGGCGAGGTAGGGATTCTGCCAGTCCTCGCGGTCGTTGACGAGGGTCTCGCGTCGCTTACGGACAAGGGTCAGATTCCGCGCCGCGACCTCGTCGCACGCGACGTCTCTGTCCGAGAGCAGCTTGACGGCCAGGTCCAGTTCGTTGTGCTGCTGCGCGAGGTAGGCGCCCATGTTGTGGATCTCGGCGAAGGTGGATCTGTCGAGCATCCACTCACCGTTTTCGTCCACGGCGGCCGCCGCTTCCATGAGCTTCTCGACCTGCGTGGTGGCCTTTTTGAAGTTGCCCACAAGGATGTACCGATAGCAGAGAAAGAGACCCCGCCAGGTATGGAACTCGCTGCGCTTGGCCTCGACCGTCTCGGTCGGCGTCCACAGGGCGGCGAGGGCACCCCACAGGCTGTGGTCGTCAACCAGTCGCTGTGGCCACCGCCCGACCTGGGCCCCGTGTTGAATCTGATCCAACAGCGCCTGCTGCTCCGCGGGCACCATGCTGCGAAGCCGCACATCGACATCCCCCCGCCACAACCCGGCGAGCAAGGCGTACACGTCGTCCCCGGCCAGGTCGCGGCCCTCCAGGAAGGCGTGGCGCCGCTCCATCTCCTGCCACTGGATCTGGCGTGCTTCGTTCTCGGTGATGGTCTCCGGCGCCAGCCGGGCTCGTACGTAGATCTGTTCGTCGGGGTTCCGCCTGAGCCGCCACGGCTGCTCGGCCCTACCGACCAACCCGAGATCGATCAGGTCGTCCAGGACGGGGAGGGGAACCTGCGTGATGAATTTGTTGATCTCGCTCCGCGTGACTTTGACCGGATGCCCGAGCGCGGCGAGGTAACAGCGCCAGTCGGTGCCGCCGTCGAGAAGCTCCTGGGGGAGGGGCTTCACGGTACCCGCCCTGGGGAGATCCATGACCATCAGTTGCGCCCGCACTGCACCGCGGGCACTCAGCCAGGGCATACCCGACTGAACCAGGCTATTCATGGCTTCGATCAGATGCAGCGGAGCGAGCGACCTCAGAAGGCCGCGCACTGCGGCAGGCAGCTCCGGTCCGGGCACGGACTGGAGCGCCTCCTCGACGATCTCGAGGTCCTGATACGAGGCATTCGGTGATCGGTCAAGCAGAGCGCGGAGCCCCTGCTTGAAGCTTTCAATGGTGTCCCGGCCATGCAACCCGAGACTTTCCCAGGCCATGGCAGCGCGGTCGACGATCCTCCCGTCGGGAGATCGAGCCGCTTTGCGACGTGCGCGATTCTCGCGCCATGTAGCCAGTGCGGCTGCGCGCGATGCGCCATCAGATATGGATTTGTTCATTTGAGGGAGAGTGAAGAAAAGTGGCGGGAGAAACAGAAGAGGGAGTTCGTGTTAACAGTGTCAATGTAGCAGGTGTTGGTCCTTGTGGCTATCCTGTGTACTGTTGTTCTCGTGAACGCAGACTGCCTCGTATCCTCTGCGGAGATCGCGAGGTTGGCGGGAGTGACACGCGCCGCCGTTTCCAACTGGCGCAAGAGGTATGTCGACTTCCCTGAGCCGGCCATGGGCGTCGGTCGCGCCGTCCTGTTCCCACTGGTCGACGTGCGGTCGTGGCTGGAGCGGCACCGCAAGGGCAATGAGGTCTCCGAAGAAGTGCAGCTCTGGCAGGCGCTACGCGCCTCCCATGGCGACGAGATGGTGAGCGGAATCGCTGACGTGGCCGAGTTGCTCGCCGAGGGAAAATCGCCCGTCTTGAGTTCGGACATCCGGTCTCTGCTGGAGCACCTGGCGTCGGACAGCTCTCCTGCTGAAGTCGTCTCCGGGTTGGTCGAGCGCTTCGCCTCCGACCATCGTCTGGCGCGTGCCGTCCGATATTTCGCAGGTGTATCGAGGGGGATGGTCTTCGACCCTGCGTGTGGTGTCGGCTCCTTGTTGCTCTCGTTCGCGGATTCGCCGGACATCATTCTCGCCGGGCAGGAGGCCGACCCTGAGGCCGTGAGGCTGGCCAGGGCGCGGGCGAAACTTGCCGGTCACGTCGATGTCATGGTGAAGATCGGTGACTCCCTGCGAGGTGATCAGTGGTCGGGGCTGGCCGCAGATCTCGTGGTGTGCCAGCCACCGCCCGCCGGCTCAACCGACTGGGGGCGGGAAGACCTGTTGCTCGACGCTCGCTGGGAGTTCGGCATCCCCACCCGGGCGGAGGCCGAGCTGGCCTGGCTCCAGCACTGTTACGCCCACCTCGCCCCGGGCGGGAAACTGGTGCTCGTTGTGTCACCCTCGGCGGCCTACCGTACGGCAGGCCGCCGCATACGCGCCGAGATTGTCCGGCGTGGCATCCTCACCCAGGTGGTCGGCCTGCCGCCCGGCATGGTCGCCGCCCATTCGCAGCCCGTGCACCTGTGGTTCCTCACCCGATCGGCTGCGCCTGTGACCGCCGTACGGATGATCGACCTGACGGAGAACGACCGCGATGGTCCTCTCGATCCCGCACCACGCCAGGTCGTGGACGTTCCGCTGATCGAGTTGCTCGATGAGGCGGTCGATCTGACTCCCGCTCACCATGTCGCCGCACTGCGCAAAGACTACGTCGCCGAGCTCAGGTCGGCTCGCGAGGACCTGGTCGTACGGCTCCACGACCTGCTGGACCTGCTGGACCTGCTGCCCTCGGTGGCCGAGGGACCTGGTGTCCTCGGCGCCTCCCTCCGGATCGCGGACTTGGTCCGGGCCGGACTGATCGACCTCGCAGACGGCCGGCCCACCTCCGTTGGCGATCAGCTGGACACCGACTTCCTGTGCGGATTCCTGCGCAGCACGGTGAACGCCCGCCGCTCCACGAGCGCGAGTGGCAGCTTCCGCATCGACGCGCGCGGCGCGCGGGTTCCCCAGATGGACATCGCCGACCAACGACTGTACGGCGATGCCTTCCGTGGCCTCGATGCGTTCGAACGCCGCGTCAAGGAGTTCGCGGCCCTGAGCGAGCGCCTCATCGCGCTCGCTCGTGATGGGCTGACCAACGGCAGCCTGCGACCGGATCAGACGGGCAGGAATGGGCTGGGCATCCCGCTCCAGGAGACGTAGAGCGCCTCACAAGCCCGGGTGCACGCGACGAAGAGTCCAGCCCCTTCATCGCATGCATGCTCGCCAGACGCACTCCGTCGACGTTCGCATCGGGGTGGTCCTTCACCCGGACGGCGGGGACGCCGGCGGTGGTCAGCCGGGCGGCCACCTTGTCCAGCAGGAGGTTGAACCGGGTGCATACCGCGATCTCGCTCGGCTGGACACCCTCCGGCCGCGTTGGCGCTGCCCGCTTGACAAAGGTTCCCTCCCAGATACGCATGAGTAATGCGTGGCTCACTAGGGGTCATGAAGTGGAGCCGGGTTAACCTCCGCAGGTGGTGGCCCGGCTTTCGCGTTTCTGCGCATCACCCGGGTTCGCAGCCGACATATGTGAGCACGTCCCCCAGTCCTCGGCTCGCTGGGTCCTCGTCGAGTGCCAGGAGCTTGGCAGTGCTGCTGACGATAACGTCCGCCACCCACAACAGCGGCTCCTTCGAGAACGGCACGTGCCGGTACGCGAAGCGCGCCGGTCGCCCCGCCAATCCACCGAGGACCTTCCGGTCATGCCGGTCCTGGCTCTCCTCTCGCTCGGCCAACACGATCTCGCGGACCTGGCGCGGCAGGTCCTGCGCCAGCCAGGTCAGCGCGCGGGCTCGCACGTCCTCCTGCCGCTTCGGCCGTTCGAAGCGGCAGCCGTACACTCGGGCCGAGATCGGCATGGCGGCGATTTCCTTGATCAGTGCACTCCGGGTCGGCTCGTCCTCCATGGCCCAGTGCGGCGGGCGGGTGGTGGGGATCACCGCGCACAGCCGTTCTCTGACATCGTCCGCGGCTCCTGGGTCTGCCAGGACGAGACCGACCGCGTAAAGGCGGACGCTCGTACTAGCGTGTTTTCAGAAGCTCCACAGGGGTTGGGCCGCCGGCGATCGGCTGATGGAGCCGTGCCCGCGCCTCCACCTCCCCCAACCGCCGGGTTAGATCGGCCATCAAGGTGTGGAGGTACCGACCCTGCCGTCGTAGGGGCTCTACGCGGCCTGACAGATTCCGCGTTCAGTTGAATACGACCGGTAGTCGTCGTTGGCTACGCCCTGTGACCACGGGGATGGCCGAGAGCGCAAGCGCGCGCCCACCATCTGGAGTGATCGTTGCTGTCTGAACAAGATCACGAGATGGCGAGGCGCGCGCCTCCAGCACCAACGCATGCCATCCCTCCCGCAACGCGGCATGCGCCGCGGGAGGGCCGACTCCCGCCCCCGACGATGACCACGGAGTTCGCGTGAGAAGACATGGCGGGAACATAAGGTCAGAGAACGCGGAGGATGTCCTCCACTCGTTCCTTCGCGTCACCGAAGAGCATCGCGCTGTTCTCCCGGAAGAACAGGGGATTCTGCACTCCGGCGTAGCCGGAGGCCATCGAGCGCTTGAACACGATGACGTTGTCGGCCTCCCACACCCTGAGGACGGGCATCCCGGCGATGGGGCTGCCCGGGTCCTCGGTGGCCGCGGGATTGACCGTGTCGTTGGCCCCGATGACCAGCACGACCGAGGTGCTCGCGAAATCGTCGTTGATCTCGTCCATCTCCAGGACGATGTCGTAGGGCACCTTGGCCTCGGCGAGCAGCACGTTCATGTGGCCGGGGAGGCGGCCGGCCACCGGGTGGATGCCGAAGCGGACGTCGACGCCCTTCTCACGCAGCTTGCGGGTGAGTTCGGCGACGCCGTGCTGCGCCTGGGCGACCGCCATGCCGTACCCGGGGGTGATGACGACGGAGTCGGCTGTGGTGAGCAGCTTCGCGACCTCCTCGGCCGTGACCTCCCGGTGCGTGCCGTAGTCGGTGTCGTCGGCGGGCCCGGCCTCGATGCCGAAACCACCGGCGATCACGGAGATGAAGGACCGGTTCATCGCCTTGCACATGATGTAGGAGAGGTAGGCGCCCGAAGAGCCGACGAGTGCGCCGGTGACGATGAGCAGATCGTTCTCGAGCAGGAAACCCGAGGCGGCCGCTGCCCAGCCGGAGTAGCTGTTGAGCATCGACACGACCACCGGCATGTCGCCCCCGCCGATGGAGGCGACCAGGTGCCAGCCCAGCAGCAGGGCGATCACGGTGACGGAGATCAGCAGCCACAGTTGCGGCTCGATCACGAACCATGCCGTGAGTACGCCGAACGCGGCGAGCGCACCGAGGTTGAGGAAGTTCTTGCCCGGCAGCATCAGCGGGTTGGACCTGATCTTGGCGGACAGCTTCAGGTAGGCCACGATCGAGCCGGTGAAGGTCACGGCGCCGATGAAAACGCCGATGAAAACCTCGGCGCTGTGGATGCCGAGCATGTGCTGGGCGCGCAGCAGGCCGGCCTCGGCGTCGCCCGGGTCGGCCTCCACGTGGAGATACCCGTTCCATCCGACGAGCACGGCGGCGAGACCCACGAAACTGTGCAGCAGCGCGATCAGCTCCGGCATGCCGGTCATCTCGACCCTGCTCGCCCGGTGCAGGCCGATCGCGGCGCCGATGAGGACCGCCACGATCAGCAGGGTCAGACCGAGGCCGCTGATGCCCTGATCGACCGCGAGCGCGATGGTCGCCGCCAGCGCCAGGGTCATGCCGGCGATGCCGAACGTGTTGCCGGCCTTGGCGGTCTCGTGTTTGGACAGACCGGCCAGCGCCAGGATGAAGAGCAGCGCGGCGACGATGTAGGCCGCCTGCGCCCCCGTTTCGATGGTCACTGGATCAGCTCCTGGAGAACATGGCGAGCATGCGGCGCGTCACCGCGAAGCCACCGAAGACGTTGATGCCGGCCATCAGGATCGCGACGAACGACAGCACGGTCACGACGTTGTCGCCGTGTCCGAGTTGCAGCAGGGCGCCGACGACGATGATCCCCGAGATCGCGTTCGTCACCGACATCAGCGGTGTGTGCAGAGCGTGGTGCACGTGTCCGATCACGTAGTAGCCGATGACGATCGCCAGCGCGAAGACCGTGAGATGGCCCCGCAGGGCGGCCGGCGACAGCGCCGTGAGCAGGAACAGCGCGGCTGCGCCGACCCCGGCCAGCGCCAACCGCCGGCGCGCCGAGACCGGCCGCTTCTCCTGCGGTTCTGCCGGGGCGGTCGCCGAAGGAGCGGTGCTCGGCGCCGGCGCCGCGGACACCGACACCGGCGGGGGCGGCCAGGTGAGCTCGCCGTCGCGTACGACGGTCATCGAGCGTTGGACGACATCCTCGAAATCCAGAACGAGCCGTCCGTCCCGGTCCGGTGTCATCAGCTTCATCAGGTTCACCAGATTGGTGCCGTACAGCTGAGACGCCTGCGCGGGCAGCCGCCCGGCCAGATCGGTGTAGCCGATGATCGTCACACCGTTGTCGGTGACCACCGCCTCACCCGCGACGGTGCCCTCGACGTTTCCCCCGTTGGCAGCGGCCATGTCGACGATCACGCTGCCCGGCTTCATGCTCGCCACCATCTCGGCGGTGATCAGCCGCGGCGCCGGTTTGCCGGGAATGAGCGCCGTGGTGATGATGATGTCGACGTCCTTGGCCTGCTCGGCGTACAACTGGGCGGCGCGCCGGCTGTAGTCGTCCGACATCTCCTTGGCGTAGCCGGTCGCGGACACCTCCACGTCCGCGGTCTCGATGGCCAGGTACTCGCCGCCCAGCGACTTGACCTGGTCGGCCACCTCCGGCCGCGGGTCCGTCGCCCGCACGATCGCGCCCAGGCTGCCGGCGGTACCGATCGCCGCCAGGCCGGCGACACCCACGCCCGCGACGAGAACCTTGGCCGGCGGGACCTTGCCCGCCGCGGTCACCTGGCCGGTGAAGAACCGGCCGAACACGTGCGCCGCCTCCACAACCGCCCGGTAACCGGCGATGTTGGCCATCGACGACAACACGTCCAGCGACTGCGCCCGCGAGATCCGCGGTACGGCGTCCATCGACAGCGCCGTGATCGGTCGCCGGGAAAGGTCCTCGACCAGACTCGGGTTCAGCCGCGGGTTCAGCATGCTGATCAACGTGGCGCCCCTGGGCAGCCCGTCCAGATGCTCGACCGGCGGCGAGTCGATCGCGAACACGATGTCGGCCGCCAGCGCGTCACCGATCACCGCACCGGCCTTCACGTACGCGTCGTCGGAGAACGAGGCGGCCATACCGGCACCCGGCTCCACCACCACCTGGTAACCCAGCTTGACCAGCTCCACGACAGTGGCAGGCGTCGCCGCCACGCGTGCCTCGCCCGGGCGCGACTCCCCGAGCACGCCGATGATCACTACTAACCTCCGCTGTTCAGGACTGCAGACGATTCGAGATCGTTAATATAAGAAAGTGCACCTGATATCCGTAAGGATGCGTCTGCTAGATCAAATCCGCCACAGAATCGGGTGCACCATGTCCCGGTGAATCGTAGCGATGGGACCATCGGCTCTCTGTCGCCGGGGACCCCAAGAGACTCCTGACCACCGATCACAACATCAGCCTGCCCCAGCCAGTTGTTCACGCCACGGCCCGTCGGCAACGCAACCCATGACTTGGACCGTCGCGGGACGGACCCCGTCAACCTCATCTGCCCGGTCGGGGTCGTCGTGTCGGCATTCGTGCTCGCCTTTGGCACTCTCGGCGGCAAGCCGGGCCTCGTGGGGCTCGCGCTGGGGTCCCTGCTGCTCGACGTCGCGATGCAGCCCGGGATGATTGAGTCTCATAAAAGTTACGGAATCCACGCAATCACCTCATAGACACCTCACCTACCGCGTTTCGATCTACGCTCTCCCCTGTCCCCATCCCCTCCATATCTGGAGTCACAGGTGCGACTCTCCTCCCGGGCACTCGCCGTTCTCGCGTCGTCCGCCGCGCTGGTCACCCCCCTCACGATCGCGACACCCGCCGATGCCGCCGCCCGACCCGCGAAAGTCCCCAAGGGTGCCATCTCGGTGAAGGTCAAGAAGATCGTCGACGGGGACACCATCGACGTCGTCAACAGCAAGGGCAAGACAATGCGGGTGCGCCTCCTGGAGATCGACACCCCCGAGCGGGGTCAGTGCTGGTTCGACGCGGCCACCGCCCGTACTGCGGCCCTGCTGCCGGTCGGGAAGATCGCCTACGTGCTGAAGGACAAGGACCCCAAGGACAGGTACGGGCGGCACCTGTTCTACGTGTGGAACTCCGGCGGCTCGTTCGTGAACCGCGCCCTGGTCCGGTACGGCTACGCCAAGGCCGTGCTGTACCAGCCGAACGACAAGTACATCAAGGTCATGCGTGCCGACGAAGCCAAGGCGCGGTCCGCCAGGCTGCGCATCTGGTCCGGCAAATGCGCCACCAGCACCGGAACCAACCCCCCGACGAACCGGCCGTCCCCGACCCAGCCCCCCTCCTCGGGAACCGACCCCAGGTTCTCGACCTGCGCCGAGGCCAACCGCAACGGATACGGGCCCTACTACCGAGGCAGAGACCCCGAGTACTCCTGGTACCGGGACCGGGACGGCGACGGCATCGTCTGTGAGCGCTGAGCCGCCTCGCCCGTACGGTCCCTGTGACATGACTACTGGCCGAAGGCGTGGCGCAGGGTGTACTCGACAGTGGCGAACTCGCCGCCTTGACACTGGTCGCCGGTGAAGTAGCTCGGCGCGCCAGGGATCCGGTCCGCGTAGGCCTCGGCGTCGTCGAGCGGCTGGTAACCGAGGCGGTCGTCCAGTTCCCAGAACCGGCGGGTGTTCGCGGAGACCGCGTAGGCGGCGGTGAAGGTGATGCCCGGCCGGGTCAGCGCGGCCCAGACGAATCCGGCGCAGTCACGCGGGCTCAGCCAGGTGGCCAGATGCCGCGGCTCGGTCGGCTCGGGTTCGAGGCTGCCGATGCGCAGGCACACCACCTGAAGGCCGAACTTGTCGGCATAGAGGCGCCCCAGAGCCTCCACGGCGACCTTGCTGACGCCGTACAGCCCGTCGGGGCGGGGCGGTATCTCGGCCGAGATCGTCTGCGCGACCGGGTAGCAGCCGCTCAGCCGGTTGCTGCTCGCCAACACCACACGCCTGGTCCCGCTGCGTCGCGCCGCCTCCAGCACGTGGTGGGTGCCCAGCACGTTGCCGTCCAGCAGGTCGGCCAGCGGCGCCTCGTCCGGCACTCCGGCCAGGTGCACGACCGCGTCGGCGCCCTCGATGACGCTCACCACGTCCTCGACAGCGGTCAACCGGACATGGCGGACCTCCTCGTTCGCCCCGCCGGCGATCATCGGCACCTGATCGACCGAGATCAGCCGGCGCAGCCGACCCCGCAAAGCCTCCCTCAGCACCGATCCGACCCGCCCGGCGGCACCGGTGAGAACGACCGTCTCCACTGTCATGACCGAAGCTTCTCACCGGCCACCGACACTTGCGTGGAAAGCCTCTCGGCCGACCATCGCCGACGATCCGCAGCCGGCGGCATCTCACGCTCCTCCGCTCGAGGATGGCAGGTGCCCCGATGTGAGTGCGTCCACCACGGCTCTTACCAGCTGTTCGCCCTTCTCGGCTGCGTGGAGGAGGTGAATCCTCAGCTCTTCCGCGCGCTGGAAAACCGCACCGTAGACCCGTTACTCGGCAAGAGGTGAATGGGCGGCAGCTCCGTGATCGAGCCGCACAAGCCTCTGTGATCGCATCACGGCCGTTCCAAGATCATGACGTGAGGCCGAGAATGGCGAACGGCCTGCTCATGTAGTGG
>NZ_JBHMQT010000055.1:0-159803 GCF_042435035.1 Sphaerimonospora cavernae | reverse complement strand
GACAATCTTTTTGTGGAGGCCATCCCTTGTGGGGTGGCCTTCACGTGTTTCTGGGGGTGTTCTCCCCCGGGGGGGGTGTTCCCCCCCGGGGGGTGTTTCTATCCGTGTCCGGGCTCAAGATCTCCCCAGCCGCCACCACACTCCAGCCACCACCCGACACCACCGCCCAGCAAGGCCCGCCCGAGCCTGGCCTTGACGTTGACGGCCGGCCGCCCGGAGTCCGTGGCGGCCGTGGCGGCAAGCGGCCAGGATCGCCTACCGATTGGGCTGCCCGCCGACTGGGTTGCCCTCTGGCCGGTGTTATCCGTTTGCGAGGAGTTGCACGGGGCAGCGAGCATGGAGTTAGAGTGGAACGGCATGAGGATCGATCAACGGGAAGATGAAGTTACTGGCCCTCCACATTAGCGAACCAAAAACAATTAAATGCTCGGGCGTGTCGGTGGGGCGCCGCTGAGGTGTCGATTACGGTCCCTTGTATCGGGACGAGCCCGGAAAAGGACAAGTCGGAAAAGGACGAGCCGATGGGGGCAGTGCGCAAGGTGGCGAGCTACCTTGGCCTGGGTGGAGTGGACCAGTACGACGAGGCTTACGGCGACGAGGACTACGCGGACGACTGGATGCCGGCTGCGGAACGTGCCGCCAAGCGGTGGCAGCCTGCCGCGGAGGCGGCAAAGATCGTGATGGTTCGTCCGCTGAAGTACGACGACGCGCTGACGCTGGGGCGGCATTTTCGGGAGGGGAATGCCGTCGTGATGGACGTGGCAGGCATGTCCACGACCGAGGCTACGCGGATGGTGGACTTCGCCGCCGGGCTGGCTTATGGCTGCGAGGGCCGCATTGAGCGGATCGCCGACAAGGTATTTCTGATCACGCCGGCCAGCGTAGAGGTTTCCACTGCTTGATCAGCTGATTACGAGGATGGATGGTTACACGATCGACCGGTAACCGTTTCACCGGCCGCTGATCTGGAATGGCGGATATGCACCCCGGCTTCGGCTGAAGTCGGGGGTGCCGCACCAGTGCCGTACTCCGCGGCCGCCCAATCTTTGCCCCGTCGCGTCGTCCGGGCTTCTGCCGGTCTTTCCCGTTCCCCGGCGTTTACACCGAACGATCGGTTATGCGGCGCGGGGGCCGCGACGGAGCAGCCGAGTCAGATCGACCAGGTCCTGGTCGGCGGCGTCGGCCCGTTCCTCCGCTTCTCTGGCGTACTCGTGTAGGACCCACACGGCCTTGTCGGCGAGATCGGACAGCTCCCGTGCCCGCTTCTGTACCTTCTCGATTTCGGCCTGTTCTCGCGCCCTGCGCCCCCAGAGCAGACGACCGCCCCACGCACCGAGTCCGAGTCCCGCTCCCGCGATGACCCAGCCCAAGGAGGCCCAGCCCCCGAGAGACCAGACCTCGAGAGCGCTGGACAGCGCCACAGCGAGTCCGGCCACGGTCGCCACAACCGCGACGCTCACCAGAAGGTAAGCGGGCCCGGGGTGGGACCGGCGGGGAACGCATTCGGTCACGATCCGATGTTCGGCGGCGGACAGGGTTTCCTGGTCGGGCCCTTCCGGGCGGAGCTTCACCGGGTATCCGAGGATTGACAAGGTCACGGTGTCCGGCGGAGGCTCACGTACCACCTTGGCGAGGGTTTCGGCCGCCGCTTTCACCGAGGGTGCGGCCAAATAGATCGCGAGCGCCGCCAGATGCGGGTCACCGTCTGGCTGTACGTCATGTAGCAGATGGCCGGTGAGTGAACTCAGCGGTCCTTGGGGCTCGCCCTGCCCGATCAGCGATCGGAGCACGGCCAGGGGTTCGTCTTCGGCCCAGATCATGCCGCTGACCACCTTGGTGACCTCGACTCCGCCTTCGCTTTCGCTCCGCTGCGGCGCGGACGTGATCTCGGCGCATCGTTCCCGTAGCCGTCGCAGCAGGGCCGCCGCCTCGATCGCCTTCGTGATCTCCGAGACGTTCGCCAGCTCGGGGAAGTCCTGGAGCGACTGCGGCACGGGCACTTCCGCCTCCGCGGCACCTGAATCCGCGGCGGGCGCCGTACCTCCCAGGGCCTCCGGCGCGCTGAGGGCCGCCAGCCACCGCTCGTCCTCGGTCGGTACGGCCACCGCGTCCAGTTTGCGCAGCACGAAGATTTTGCCCACCGGACCGTAGGCGCCGCGTGCGGCGGCGAGCCACAGGGCTCGCTGACCGTGGGTCACCGGATGGTCGGCGGACAGTTCGCCGAAGGCGGTGCCGAGCCACGACGCGTGGATCCGGTCTCCCTGGCCGCACACCGCAAGCGCCAGGCACAGGAAGAGCGTGGTGTGCCGATCGTCGAGTTGGGTGGCGTGAGCCAGGGGTTCCAGGGCGTCCTGTCCCGACATGATGAGCACGAGGGCCTCGATGGCGGGCGCCAGCCAGTAGCCGGGGACGTCGGTGACGCCGGGCGGGAGGGCGGGGGCGCTGCCGTCGGCCGCCAGATGGACGAGGAGCGCTTGGGCGTAGCGGTGCAGTTCGGCCGTGCCTGCCGGGTTTCCGCTGCTGCCCGCGTTCCCCGGGCTCGCCGGGTCCTCCCCGCCTGCACCGTTCTGGTCGTCCCCGAAGTTCTCGGTGTTCCCGGTCGGGACGTTCCCCGTCTCGACGCTCCCGGTCTCGACGTTCCCGGGGTCCGGGCTTATGGTCAGGTCCATGCTCACGCGAAAACGCTCCCCGAGGGATTGGCAGGCACTCCCTTGACCGCGCCAGAGTAAACCTCTGACGCGGTAAGGGTGGACAGGACGCGCCGATCGGCGCTTCACATGCGCTCGGGAACCTCGATGCCGAGCAGATGGAGCCCCTGAAGCAGGACGCGGAGGGTCAGCGCGGACAGTGCCAGCCGCGATTGCCGTACTTCCTCGTCCTCGGCCTTGAGCACCGGGCATCCCTCGTAGAACGAGGTGAACGCCTGAGCGAGATCGAAGAGGTAGTTGCACAGGCGGTGCGGCTCGGACAGCTCAGCCACCGCCTCCACCACGGACCCGAACCTGAGGAGTTGCAGGGCGAGCGCCCGTTCGGCCGGGTGGCCCAGCTTGATCGGTCCGGTCGCGTCGGCCGGGTCGTACGATCCGGTCCGGAAGATGGACCGGATCCGGGCGGTGGCGTACTGCAGGTATGGCCCGGTGTTGCCGGTCAGCGCGAGCATCCGGTCGAAGTCGAAGACGTACTCGCTGTCGTGGCTGACGGACAGGTCGGCGTACTTCACCGCGCCCATGCCGACCTGGCGGGCGATCTGCCGGCGCACCGCGGGGTCGTAGCCCCGGTCGGCGATGACGGCCTCGGCCCGGACGACGCCCTCCTCCAGCAACTCGGTCAGTTTGATCGACTTCCCGCTGCGGGTCTTGAACATCTTGCCGTCGCTGCCGAGCACGCTGCCGATCTGGACGTGTTCGGCGTGGACGTCGTCGTGCAGCCAGCCGGCCACCCGGGCGGACTCGAAGACCATCTGGAAATGCAGCGACTGGGTGGCGCCGACCACATAGAGGATGCGGTCGGCCTTGAGGTCCCGGATCCGGTAGCGGATCGCGGCGAGGTCGGTGGTCGCGTAGCCGTACCCGCCGTCGCTCTTGCGGATGATGAGCGGCAGCGGCATGTCGTCACGGCCGGTGAAGCCGGGCGGGAACACGCACAGCGCGCCCTCGCTGACCTCGGCCACGCCCGCATGGGTGAGTTCCTCGCAGACGTCGGCGAGCATCGGGTTGTACATGCTCTCGCCGGCGATGTCGTCGTCGGTGAGCGTGACGCCGAGCAACGTGTACACGTGGTTGAAGTAGCGCTTGGTGTACTCGATGAACTCGTGCCACAGCCGCAGAGTCTCCGGATCGCCGCCCTGAAGCAGGGGCACCCGGCGCCGGGAGCGTTCCTCGAAAGCGGGATCGGTGTCGAACTTCAGCCGCGCCTCCTGGTAGTAGGCGTTGCCGTCGCCGGCGGCCAGCCGCCGCAGCGCCTCCTCTTCGCCGATGTCGAGCAGGTGCTCGATGAGCATGCCGAACGGCGTGCCCCAGTCGCCGAGGTGGTTCTGCCGGATCACCCGGTTGCCGACGTGTTCGTGTGTGCGGGCGAGCGTGTCGCCGACGATGGTCGTACGCAGATGCCCGACGTGCATCTCCTTCGCGGCGTTCGGCGCCGAATAGTCGATCACGACTGTCTTGGGCTCCGCGGACCGTGGCACACCCAGCCGCTCATCCCGCAGTTGCCGTACGGCCTGCCCGGCGATCCAGTCGTCGCCGAGGGTGAGGTTGAGGAAGCCGGGTCCGCTGATCTCGGCCGTGATGTCGGTCGTGTCGAGGGCCTCGAGCAGGGCCTGGGCGACCTCCCGCGGGGCACGTCGGAGCCGCTTGGCCAAGCTGAGCGCTACGTTCGCCTGGTAGTCGGCGAACTGGGAAGGCCTGATCAGCGGATCTTCGGTGGCGTACTCCGGCCCGAAGGCGGTGCCCAGCGCCTGCTGGACCCGCTCGGCGAGCACGAGCTGCGGGTCGGTCATGCACAAAGCTTATCGGCGCGCGTAGACAGCCCCCACCGCTTATCAGCCCACCTACCAGCGCCGACCATCTGAGGCGGCTATAGACCGGTGGCTACCAGAGGCGATGTGGTTTCGGGGTGGACGCGACGCGTTCGCCGATCCGGGACACGATGCCCTGGGACGCCAGCCTGGCGGCGAGCTCGCAGGCCCCCGCGATGCCTCTGGCCCGTGAGGAGCCATGTGCGATCACCACGGTTCCGTTGAGGCCCAGCAGTACGGCACCGCCCTGCGATTCGGGGTCGAGCCTGCCGCTCAGCTCACGGAGCCGCGACCGTTGCAGCACCCCGCCGAGGCGGGCCAGGCGGCTCTCCTCGATGGCCTCCCTGAGCTGGCCGAAGGCGTAGCGAACGCTGCCTTCGATGGTCTTCAGTGCGACGTTGCCGGTGAAACCGTCGGTGACGACGACGTCGACCTTCCCGGTGAGCAGGTCGTGCCCCTCGACGTTGCCGGCGAAGTTGAGACCGGCGGCGTTGGAGAGCAGTTCGTGGGCGCGCTTGGCGAGCTTGTTGCCCTTCTCCGCCTCGGCGCCGATGGTGAGCAGCCCGACCCGGGGATCTCGCATGCCCAGTCCGGCTTCGCCGTACGCCACGCCGAGGTGGGCGAACTGCACCAGCATCTCCGGTTTGGCATCCGCGGTGGCACCCGCGTCCAGCAGCACGGTCGGCTTGGGCCTGGTCGGCAGGACCACCGCGATCGCTGGCCGTACGACGCCGGGCTGGCCGCGCAGGCGCAGCCGGCCGGTGGCGACCACGCCGGCGGTCGATCCGGCGGAGACGATGGCCGCGGCGTCGCCGCGCCGCACGAGATGGCAGGCGACGGCGATGCTGGAGCGGGGACGGCGCAAGGTGGCGAGGGCGCCCTCGTCCATCGTGAGCGCCTCATCCGCCCGGACGATGGGGACCTCGGCGACCGCGTCGTGTTCGGCCAGCGCCCGGTGAAGCTCGTACGGCCGGCCCACGAGGACGACCCGGACGTCGCGTTCCCGGACGGCCTGTACGGCTCCCGCCACGATCTCGCCGGGCGCGTGGTCGCCACCCATCGCGTCGAGGGCGATGAGCGGTCCTCGCCCTCCAGCCTGCATGGCCGCATCCTAATCAGATGGCAGCACCCTAATCACGAGGTCGGGCGCTGCCCGCGATAGACGACGATCTTGCCGAAGCGCGCCTGGCCGGTGATTCGGATGAGCGGACCTTCTCCCGGTTCTCCTCCGGTCACTGAGCGCTTGGAGAACAGTGCGCTGCCTTCGTCGACGACGCGGGCACCGGGCGGAACCGCCACGATGATCTTGCCGCAGAACGAGTTGAGCTCCAGCGTGACCTCGCGGCCCGGCAGGACGGCGTCGCCGAGGTTCACGATCAGCGCGCCGAAGACGGAGCGCAGTTCGGTGCGGCGGCCGGCCACCCAGCGTCCACGCCGGATCACCTTGCTGAAGACAGCGGAGACCAGGTGGTTCTCCGCGCCCGTGATGAAGCCCGCGATGGGGGAGGACGGCGAGTGTGACACCTCGGGAAGGTCTTTTATCAGAGGTACGAGGTCACCGAGCGTCACGGCCGAGTAGGCGGCGTCGAGCCTGTCCGCGTGCTCGGCGCTGGTCAGGCGACCGGTGGCGAGCGCCTCACCGAGGACGGCCGCGATCCGGTCGCGGTCCGCGTCGGAGGCGCGCTGGGCGGGGTCATCTCCCGTGAACGGGGTGAGGGAAGTCACACGACCAGCCTAGCGCCAAACGCGATATGTCGCGATAGTGCGACGGTGTTCGGCCGTCGAACCAGGCCATCCACACGGTCCTGCCGGGCCTGCCTCGGACTCGAATCCCGTGGGATGCCGCCGGTCGGCGCGGCCGTCTGAGGCGCAACGTCAAAAGCCACCGGAAAGAATGGTTTCCCGGTTTCGTAGATGCGTTTACTGTGCCTTTTTCTTGAGACGGATGAGGCCTGACCTGACGGTGGCCGATGGTCCTCTCATATCCGGACTTTACCGGCGCGAGGCTGCCCGTACCTGCTGGGAGGGCCAGCGGAGACCGTCACCCCTCGAGGCCGGAGAGCTGATAGAAATTCGTCGTCTCAGTCGGCGGGTGCCGACGCACGGGGGTACTTGGGTTCGTCATTCCCGCTCTCGTGAAAAGAACAAGAACCGGGGGAAACAATGAAGCGAATCGCTAAGGCGGCCGCCGCAGTCGCACTTGCCGTCGGCATCGGGGGCGCGCTCGCCGCGCCGGCCCAGGCCGCCGTCACCGGCTGGGGAGGTGACAACCCGAATGTCAACCAGGCTGGCCTCCTGAATCTCAACTGCACCCCGCTGCAGGTGCCGATCTCGATCGGCGGAATCGCCCTCCCCATCCTTGGGGTCGCTGCCGACGCCGGCAACCAGCGTACGAACACGCAGGCATTCGCCTGCAACGACGTCGACACCTACCGGAATGGAAAGCTCGACGGCGCCAGGCCCGGCTGGGTGCACCGGGGCGACTGGGGCAGGAAGCCCACCACGACCGTGGTCATAGTCAAGTGCGGCGACGACGGGCGGCCTTGCCACGACGGCTGCCACGACGGCTGCCGCCCCTGCCACGACGACCCCTGCCGCGACGGCAACTGATCCGAGTCGATCGAGCGACCGATGCGGCGGCAGCCGGCGCCGCTGTGAACATCGGACTCTAGACCCGGCACGAACACCGGCCGGCATCCACTGGATGCCGGCCGGTTCTTCTCATGTGATGACAGCGATGCGGATGACCGCCGAGTAGCGGTCGGGCGCGGTGCTCTGACTCAGTTGGCCCGCTCGGGAAGGCGGCAGGCGGCCGGGCCGCGGACGTGGGTGCGTCGGGCGATCTGGGCCTGCAGCCGGGCCATCTGCCAGTGCAGCTCGATGAGCTGCTCGGTGAGAGTCCCCAACGGAAGCTCCGCGGGATCTTCGGCGGCCAGGTTGTCGATCGCCGTCGCCAGCTCGCTCATCCCACCCCTCCCCTACATCGAATCTCCGTTCGAATGATAGTCGAACGAGGGGCGCGGCGGTATCAAGTCGCGTACACCGGCGCGATGTATCCGCGGGCGAGGGTGCCCGCCGTGATGTTGAACCCGACGACGGCCGGCGAGGCGTCGTCGCCCACGCCCAGCTTCTCCACGCTGAGGGCGTGCACGGCGAACAGATAGCGATGCGGGTGTCCGGGGGGCGGGGCGGCTCCGCCGTACGACTTCAGGCCGTAGTCGTTGCGGGCGTGCACGGCGCCCGGGGGCAGACCCTCGAAGTCCGGGGCGCTGCCCGCGCCGGCGGGCAGTTCGGTCACCTCGGCCGGGATGTCGAACAGGACCCAGTGCCAGAATCCGCTCCCCGTCGGCGCGTCCGGGTCGAAGCAGGTCACCGCGTAGCTTCGGGTGCCCTCCGGGGCGCCTGACCAGCGAAGGTGCGGGGAGGTGTTCTGCCCGGACATGCCCCAGTCGTTGAAGACGTGGTTCTCGCTGAGGCGTTCGCCGTCGCGGACATCGTCGCTCTCCACGGTCAGTTCGGCCACCTCGGGGAGGTGTTCGTAGGGAATCGGTGGCGGCGTCGGCACGGTTCACCCTCTCTGTGGATCAGGCCTTGTTGTAGGCGTCCAGAACCTCCTGCGGATCGCCCTGCATCCTGATCTTCCCCTTGTGGAGCCAGATCACCCGGTTGCAGGTCTCCTCGATCACGTCAAGATTGTGCGCTACCAGGAAGACCGTCCCGGCGGCCTCGCGCATCTGCTTGATGCGCTGCTGGCTCCTGCGCTTGAACTCGCGGTCTCCGGTCGCGAGGGCCTCGTCGATGAGCAGTACGTCGTGCGTCTTGGCCGATGAGATGGCGAAGCGCAGCCGGGCGCCCATTCCGGAGGAGTAGGTCGACATGGGGAACTGGACGAACTCCCCGATGCCGGAGAAGTCCACGATCTCGTCGTACTTCTCGCGCACCTCGGTGGGGGTCATGCCCATGGCGTAGCAGCCGAGCACGATGTTCCGCTCGCCGGTGAGCTCCTTCATGAGCGCGGCGTTGACGCCCAGCAGGGACGGCTGTCCGTTGGTGTAGACGGCGCCCTTGTGCGGGGGGAGAAGCCCCGCGATCGCCCGCAGCAGCGTCGACTTGCCCGAGCCGTTGCGGCCGATGATGCCGATCGCGTCGCCGTGATGCGCGACGAAGGTCACGCCTTTGACGGCGTGGACCTCCTTCATCTGCGGCCGCCCCTGGCGGCGCAGGACGCGCATGAGCGCGTTCGCCGCGTTCCCCTTCTCGGCGTCGCCGCCCGCGCCGTACACCTTGTAGACGATGTGGAGGTCGTCCACAATGACCGTCGGAGTCCCGCCCCCGGTCGGCCCGCCCTCGGTCGCCTCAGCCACGGCCGTACCTCTCCTCGGAGCGCCAGAAGTACCAGAAGCCGCCGACCAGCGCGAACACCGCCCAGAACAGGCAGGTGACCCATGCCCAGCGTTCCGGGAACCTCTCGTAGATGAGCAGGTCGCGCATGAACTCGATGTACGCGGCCGCGGGGTTGAACTCCAGCACCCAGCGGAGGATCTCCGGCTGGTCCGCGGTCCGCTCGGTGATGCTGTAGAAGACGCCGGAGGCGTAGAGCCAGGCACGCAGGATGAACGGCAGCAACTGGTTCATGTCGCGGACGAACGCGCCGATGCGGGCCATGAACAGGCTCATGCCGATGTTGAAGACCAGCTGCATGAGCAGCGGGACGGGGATCAGCAGCCACAGCCACGTGAGCTTCTGGACGGTGGCGAGCACGAACAGGATGAGCACGCCCATCGACCAGGCGAGCTGCTGCAACTCCTGGATCGTGTACGCCAGCGGGAGCGCGGCCCGGGGAAAGTGGAGTGCCCGGATGAGCGACAGGTTTGAGGAGATGGACTTGGCGCCGCCGGTCACCGTGCGCTGGGTGAACGTGAAGACCATGACCCCGGTGATGAGGAACGCGGGGTAGTGTTCGATGTTCTTGCTCTGCCCGAGGATGATGCCGAACATCAGGAAGTAGACGGCGGCGTTCAGCAGCGGGGTGAGGACCTGCCAGAGCTGGCCGAGCGCCGACTCCGAGTATTTCGAGACGCTTCTCGACGTGGCATACGTCAGGATGAAGTGCCGCCGGTCCCACAGTTGGCGCAGGTAGGCGGGCATGCTGGGGCGTGCGATCGCCCGTCGCAGTCCGTAACGCTCGGCGAGCGCGGCCAGCGACTCCGGGGCTCGGCCGCCCGCCTGGGCGTCCGCGAGGGCGGATTCCGGCTGGCTCATGGCATGGACTCTATTGGATGGTGGTCGGTGAGGTGGCCGCGACGGGCAGGACCGCGGCTTGGTCAAAGATAGCCCAGGACATCGTTATATGGGAGCAACGGCACGGGGGGTTCGGCATCTCATGGGCCATGTACGGGCTGCTGGGTGATATATGTACCTTACTGGGGGCTTTACGACGATGTTGGGTATTTGGGGTCAGCTCGTTGAAATGTGTGTGACGCCCGACTGACACACGTGTGACCGAACTGCAATGAGTCAGAGACTCCTATGGTGTGTCTGATAAGGGATGCTCCGGACGACTGGCAGGGGCGCCGGCTGGTGCGACGTGCCTGGAACACCGGGCTTTACCAGTGGGGACGCCCATCTTAGAGGGAGGACCAAGATCCATATGCGCGTGACTAGGAGCGTAAAGCTTGCCGCGGGAACTGCGCTGCTCGCACTCGCGGTCGCCGCCTGTGGCGGCGGTGGCGGCGACTCCAAGGAGTCCGGTTCGGCGGGGGCGCAGCCGGTTCGCGTGGAGATCGCGGAGCCGCAGAACGACCTGATCCCGGGCAACACCGCGGAGAGCAGCGGTTCGGAGGTCGTGAGCGCCCTGTTCATCGGCCTCATGAGCTACGACGACAACAAGAAGCCGGTCAACCGGATCGCCGAGTCCATCGAGTCGACCGACCAGGTCAACTGGACGATCAAGATCAAGGACGGCTACACCTGGCACGACGGAACCCCCGTCACCGCGCAGAACTTCGCCGACGCCTGGAACTTCACCGCCTACGGCCCGAACCTGCAGCAGAACAACTACTTCTTCTCGGCCGTCAAGGGTTACGACGCGATGAACCCGGAGGACCCGGACGGTGAGGAGGGTCCGAAGGAGGCCCCCGAGCCCTCCGCGAAGACGCTGTCCGGCCTCAACGTGGTCGACGACACGACCTTCACCGTCGAGCTCACCCACCCCTTCTCGGGCTTCCCGACGATGCTGGGCTACGTCGCGTTCTACCCGCTGCCCAAGGCCGCGTTCGACGCCGACGGCAAGATGACGGCCGAGTACAGCGCCAACCCCATCGGCAACGGCCCCTTCAAGCTCACAAAGCCGTACAAGCGCGGGACCGA
Organism: Sphaerimonospora cavernae; assembly: GCF_042435035.1. NCBI lineage: Bacteria > Bacillati > Actinomycetota > Actinomycetes > Streptosporangiales > Streptosporangiaceae > Sphaerimonospora > Sphaerimonospora cavernae. The sequence continues at coordinate 148,918 of NZ_JBHMQT010000055.1, read as the reverse complement.
CCAGACGATCGACCTCGCCCGCAACGACAGCTTCAAGGAGGGCCAGGCCAAGGTCGACGCGGTCCAGTTCAAGATCTACACGGACCTGAACACCGCGTACAACGACCTGCGGGCCGGCAACCTCGACATCATGGACCAGCTGCCCGCCGAGGCGATCGGCGGCGCCAAGGCCGAGTTCGGCGACCGTTACATCGAGCAGCCGTCCTCCGGCGTCGGCTGGATCGGCTTCAACGTCAAGTCCGGCGCCGAGTACTCGAAGAACCCCCAGCTGCGCAAGGCCATCTCGATGTCGATCGACCGTAAGACGATCACCGAGACCGTGTTCTCCGGCACCCGCGTGCCGGCCGACGACCAGATCAGCCCGGTCGTCGCCGGTTACCGCAAGGGCGCCTGCGGCGAGGCCTGCACCTACGACCCGGCCAAGGCCAAGGAGCTGTGGGACGCCAACGGCGGCAAGGACATCAAGACGGTCAACCTGAACTACAACGCCGACGGCGGCCACAAGGAGTGGATCGAGGCGCTGGCCAACAACCTCAGGACCAACCTGCAGGTCGAGGTCCAGGCCAAGCCGTACGAGAAGTTCGCGGACATCCTCAACGACCTGGAGAAGGGCAAGGTCCCCGGCGGCTTCCGCATGGCGTGGATCATGGACTATCCGTCGCCCGAGAACTACCTGCGTCCGATCTTCGCGACCGGCGGTAGCTCCAACTACGTCAAGTACTCCAACAAGGAGTTCGACGAGCTGCTCAAGAAGGGTGACTCTGCCGCTACCTTTGATGAGGGTCTGAAGTACTACCAGCAGGCCGACGACATCGCCCTCAGGGACCTCGCATACGTGCCGATCTACTTCTACACGACCAACGGGGCGTACTCGACGCACGTGAAGAACATCAAGATCGACCCGTTCGAGCACATCGACCTGTTCAACGTGGAAAGGGCCTGACCTCGTGAATCCACCTCGGGCAGTGCTTGATCTGCCCGAGGTGGCCGTACCATCCTCAAGGGCAGCTCAGTGTGTTTGAATCGGGCTGCCCTTTGTCATGACCGGGAGACCTAATGGGTCGCTACGTGATCAGGCGCCTGCTACAGGCGATCCCTGTACTGCTAGGCACCACGTTTCTCATCTTCGCCACGGTCTACGCCCTGCCGGGTGATCCCATCGCTGCGTTGGGCGGGGACCGGCTCCTCGACCCGCTGCTCGTGGCGCGCATGCGAGAGACGTTCCACCTGAATGACCCCCTGCTCGTTCAATACTGGTATTACATCAGCGGTGTCGTCACCGGTGACCTGGGGACGACCTTCCGCGGGGTTCCGGTGGCCTCGTTCTTCCAGCACAAGATCCAGGTGACCTTCAACCTGGCGATAACGGCCCTCGTCTTCGAGGCGATCCTCGGAGTCCTCCTGGGCCTGTACGCGGCGCTGCGTCGCGGTAAGTGGCAGGACCAGGCGATCCTCGCCTTCACCCTGCTCCTCGTGTCGGTCCCCACGCTCGTGAGCGGCTTCGTCCTCCAGCTCGTGCTGGGCGTGAAGCTCAAGCTGGGCACGGGCATCGACTTCTTCCCCGTGGCCGGCATCCAGGACGGCTGGCGCAGCTACCTGGTGCCCGGTCTGGTGTTGGCCGGTCTCTCCGTCGCCTATCTCGCCAGGTTGACGCGGACCAGCCTGATGGAGACGCTCCGGGCCGACTACGTCCGTACCGCGGTCGCGAAGGGCATGCCCAGACGGCGTGTGCTCGGCAGGCACGTACTGCGCAACTCGCTGATCCCGGTGATCACCTATCTCGGCGCCGACCTCGGCAACCTGATGGGCGGCGCGGTGATCACCGAGACCATCTTCAACCTGCCGGGCGTCGGTCAGCAGCTCTTCCAGTCCGTCTATCTACGAGAGAACGCCGTCGTCGTCGGCATCGTCACCGTGCTGGTGCTGGTCTACATCGTGGCCAACCTGATCGTCGACTTGCTGTACGCCGTCCTCGACCCCAGGATCCGCTATGACTAACGCGACTGTCACCCAAGAACCGGCCAAGCACGCCAAGCGGGTGAAGGCCAAGAAGCCCGCGAGCCTGTGGTCCGACGCGTGGTACGACCTGCGACGGAACAAGATCTTCCTCATCGGCTCCGCACTCGTGTTGGTCCTGATCCTGATGGCGGCCTTCCCGTCGCTGTTCTCTCCGATCGACGCGACCAACGCCGCGACGTGCGATCTCGCGCAGGCCCGGAAGGGCATCACCTCCGAGCACTGGTTCGGGACCGACAACCTCGGCTGCGACACCTACTCTCGGGTGATCTACGGTGCCCGGGTGTCCATCATCGTGGGCATCGCGACCGGCGTGATCACCGCTGTCATGGGCGGAGGTCTCGGCCTGCTGGCCGGGTTCTACGGCCGATGGGCGGACGTCGTGCTGTCCCGGCTGGCCGAGATGTTCTTCGCCGTTCCCGTGGTTCTCGGCGCCCTGCTGATCCTCGCGATGATCGGCCGAGACAAGGCCGGGGCGTGGTTCGTGGTCATGGCGCTCGCGATCCTCGCGTGGCCGATGATCCTGCGCATCATGCGGGCCTCGGTCATCTCCGCCAAGAGCCAGGACTATGTGACGGCGGCCCGGGCGCTGGGCGCCGGACCGGGGCGGATCATGATCCGGCACATCCTGCCCAACGCGATCACGCCCGTGATCGTGACGGCCACCCTCAACCTGGGGGTGTTCATCGCGGCCGAGGCGGGGCTGTCCTTCCTCGGCGTGGGCGTCCAGCCGCCAGAGATCTCCTGGGGCCTGATGATCGGCGACGCCCGCAACCGGTTCCTGGAGGCGCCGGAACCGCTGATCTTCCCGGCGGTTTTCCTCAGCATCACCGTGCTCGCGTTCGTCATGCTGGGCGACGCGGTGCGTGACGCGCTCGACCCGAAGCTTCGATAAAGGGGGCGGTAAGTGAAGAACCCAACCGTCGACACGCACACGCTCCCGGCGCAGTGGGCGGACGACGAGCCGCTGCTCGTCGTGGACGATCTGTATGTCGAGTTCCAGACCAGGCAGGGGACCGTCCGCGCAGTCAACGGCGTCTCCTACTCGGTCAACGCGGGCGAGACCCTCGCCGTGCTCGGCGAGTCCGGATCCGGGAAGTCGGTCACGGCCCAGGCCATCATGGGCATCCTCGACATGCCGCCGGCACGCATTCCCAGGGGACAGGTCCGGTTCCGCGGCACCGATCTGCTGAAGATGCCGGACGACGCGCGCAGCCAGATCCGCGGCCGGCGCGTCTCGATGATCTTCCAGGACGCGCTGTCCGCGCTCAACCCGGTCTTCAGCGTGGGCTGGCAGATCGGCGAGATGTTCCGGGTCCACCGCGGCATGTCCAAGCGGGACGCCAGGAAGAAGGCCATCGAGCTCATGGACCGGGTCCGGATCCCGGCCGCCCGGGACCGCCTGGACGACTTCCCGCACCAGTTCTCCGGCGGCATGCGGCAGCGCATCATGATCGCGATGGCGATCGCGCTGGACCCAGAGATCCTGATCGCCGACGAGCCCACGACGGCGCTCGACGTGACCGTGCAGGCCCAGATCATGGGGCTCCTCGCGGAGATCCAGCGCGACAGCGACATGGGCCTCATCCTGATCACCCACGACCTCGGCGTGGTCGCGGACGTGGCCGACAAGATCGCGGTCATGTACGGCGGACGCATCGTCGAGGAGGCTCCCGTACACGACCTGTACCGGAGCCCGGCGCACCCCTACTCGAAGGGCCTGCTGGAGTCGATCCCGAGGGTGGACCTCAAGGGGCAGGAGCTCTACGCCATCAAGGGAATGCCGCCGAACCTGCTCGAAATGCCGACAGGATGCGCGTTCCACCCCCGTTGTCCGTACCGGCGCGACAACTGCGTGACCGACGTGCCTCCGCTGCACCCGGTCGGCAGCGGCCGGGGCAGCGCCTGCCACTACTGGAGGGAGGTCCTCGATGGCGGCCACAGCTGAGCCCATCCTGGAAGTCCGCGACCTGGTCAAGCACTTCCCGCTGACCCACGGCATCGTGTTCAAGCGTCAGATCGGTGCGATCAAGGCCGTGGACGGCGTCTCCTTCGACCTGCACCGGGGTGAGACCCTGGGCGTCGTGGGCGAGTCGGGCTGCGGCAAGTCCACCCTGGCCAAGCTGCTGATGGCGCTTGAGCGGCCGACCTCCGGTTCGGTGCGGATCGACGGCAGGGACATCGGCCGCGCGAGGGGCGCGGAGCTCAAGCGCATGCGACGCAACGTCCAGATGGTGATGCAGGACCCCTACACGTCGCTGAACCCGCGCATGACGGTCGGCGACATCGTGGGGGAGCCATTCGAGATCCATTCCGATGTCGTCCCGCGGGGCGGACGTCGCAAGCGGGTGCAGGAACTGCTCGAGGTGGTGGGTCTCAACCCCGACCACATCAACCGCTATCCGCATCAGTTCTCCGGCGGTCAGCGTCAGCGCATCGGCATCGCCCGCGGACTGGCCCTCCAGCCTGACATCATCATCTGCGACGAGCCGGTCTCCGCGCTCGACGTGTCGATCCAGGCCCAGGTCATGAACCTGCTCGAGCGGCTGCAGAACGAGTTCAACCTGGCCTACATCTTCATTGCACACGACCTGTCGGTGGTGCGTCACATCTCCGACCGGGTCGCGGTGATGTATCTGGGCAAGATCGTCGAGGTCGGCCGCGACGCCGAGATCTACGACAGCCCGACCCATCCCTACACGCAGGCGCTGCTGTCGGCGGTGCCCGTGCCCGACCCGGAGGGGCGCGAGCACCGGCAGCGGATCATCCTGCAGGGCGACCCGCCCTCCCCGGCCAACCCGCCGTCCGGCTGCCGGTTCCGCACCCGCTGCTGGAAGGCGCAGGAGATCTGCGCCGAGCAGGAGCCCGCGCTGGAGACCCGGCCCGGCAGTTCGCACCCGAGTGCCTGCCACTTCGCGGAGGTCCACGACGTGGTCGGCAGTCACTAGCCGTACGGCCGCGCCGTACGGGATGCCGGTGCCCCGGGAGGATCGGGGGATTCGTCCGATCCTCCCGGGGCATTTCGCCGACCGGCGGTGTCAGAGACAGCCTTTAACATGAGGAGGGTCGGCGTCCGGCGGAGGAGGAGCGGATGGACATCGAACCGATCGATGACGACGATTTCGCCTTATCCGACCGGGACCGTCAGATCCTCGCCTTCGAGCGGCAGTGGTGGCGTTACGCCGGTGCGAAGGAGCAGGCGATCCGGGAGACGTTCGGTGTCTCCGCCACCCGCTACTACCAGTTACTCAGCGAGCTCATCGACCGGCCGCAGGCATTGGAGCACGACCCCATGCTGGTGAAGCGCCTGCGCCGGATGCGGGCCGGCCGCCGGCGTGACCGAGCCACCCGCCGCTTCGGGACGGGGCGTGAACCAGGATGAGGCCATGAAGCTCCCCACTCATGACGGCCTGTCCGCCATCCTCTCCGATCCCGCCGGAGCCGTGATCGGGCTCGACTTCGACGGCACCCTTTCCCCGATCGTGGCCGACCCTGCGGCGGCCGTCGTACACCCCGACGTCCCTGCTGTGCTCGCCGACCTGGCCGCCCTGGTCAACGCCGTCGTGATCGTCACGGGTCGTCCGCCGGGTACGGCTCTCGCGCTCGGCGCCACCCCTGCCGGGCCGTCCCTCGCCGACGTGCCCGGGCTCGTCATCCTCGGCCACTACGGCATGGAGCGGTGGGAGGCGGGCCAGATCACCGCGCCGCCTCCGCCGCCGGGGCTGGACCTGGTGCGGGCCGTGCTGTCCACCGTCATCGCCGGCATGGACGGCGTTCTGATCGAGGACAAGGACCGGGCGGTGGCGGTGCACACCCGCGGATGCCCCGATCCCGCGGCGGCCCTGGCCGTGCTGAGCCGCCCCATCGAGCGGCTGGCCGAGCAGGCCGGTCTGGTGGTCGAGCCGGGGCGTTTCGTGCTGGAGCTGCGGTCGCCCGGCATGGACAAGGGCCGCGCGCTGTCGGCGTTCCTCGCCGAGCGCGAGGCCAGGTCGGTCATGTTCGCCGGCGACGACCTCGGCGATCTCGCGGCGTTCGAGGCCGTCGAACATGCGGCCGTCCCGGGCGTACGGGTGTGCAGCGGGTCGGGCGAGGTCGCCGAGCTCGCGGCGCACACCGACATCGTGGTGGACGGCCCCGCCGGTGTCGTGACCTTCCTACGCGCCGTCGTCGACGCCCTCCACCGCGGAGACTTCGCCGGCTGAACACTCAGCGGCCGGGGAAGCGGTGCTCGGAGAAGGCGAAGGGCTCCCGATCGCCATGACGCGCCGGGATCAGACCACTGTGTCGAGCAGGTCGCGTACGGAGTCCGCCTCGGTGCTGCCGATCAGGGTGAAGAGGGCACCGGCCTCCCGCCAGGAAGCGATCGCCGCCGAGACGTCTCCGGTCCGCATCTGGGCCTGGCCAAGCGGGACGAGGGTTCTGGCGACCCCCAGCCGATGACCGGTGCCCCGGTGCAGGATCAGGGCGCGCTCAGCCAGCTCGATGGCCTTTCCGGGGTCATCGAGGAGGTAACCTGCCGCCAGCACCGTGAGCGCCTGACCCATCGGTATGGGGTAGCCGCAGCTCTCGGCGAGCCGGAACGCCTCCCACCCGTGGGTTCTGGCGAGTTCCGCCTGGCCGAGCGAATGGTGCGCGGTGGCGAGCCCCAGGAGGGCTCCGGTGACATGCTCCCGGCTGGAGATCTCGCGGGCGATCCGCAGCGCCTCGACGTGGTGATCGATCGCGTCGACATGCCCGCCGCGCTGCACCATGACGGATCCGAGGGTGATGAGGACTTCGGCCTCCACATAACGGTCATCGGTTTCCCTGATGAGGTTCAGGGCTCTGCGAGCGTGATCCACCGCTGCCTCGAAGCGGCCCGCATCGCGGTAGGCCGCCGCCAGATTGCTCAGGCAGATGGCCTGGCCGTTGATCCTGTCGGTGTCCCGGTAGATGCCCAGCGCCTCGGTGAGATGCCCGATCGCCTCATCGAGGTGTCCCATGAGTTGCAGCACATAGCCCATGTTGTTGAGGGCGATCGCCTGAGGGGCCGCGGCTCCGTTCTGGCGCAGCAATGTGAGGGCCTGGCGATGCCGTCGTACCGCATCCTCCAGTTGTCCCATGCTGGTGAACACTCCGCCGAGGTTGCCGAGATAGACCGCGGTCCGGGTCGGGTCGCCGATCTCGCCGTACTTCGAGATCGCACGGCTGATATGGGTGGCCGCCTCGGGGAGACGGCCGGCGTCGGCGAGGATGTTTCCGAGATTGCCCAGTGCCGTGGCCACGCCCTCATGCCATCCGACCTGTTCACTGAACTTCAGTGCGTGCGTGAGGTGATCGGTCGCCGTCGCGGTGTCGCCCCGGCAGTAGTGGGCCTGGGCGAGACTGTGATGGGCGGCCGCCTGTGCGAGGACATCTCCGGCGGCCTCCGCGGCGCCGAGTGCGGCTCGGGCGACGAGCAGCCACTCGGTGGTGTCGCTGCGTACCGCGAAATAGCCACGGATCGCGTCAGCCAGCAGTCCGGCCGGTTCGGTGACACCGAGCGTCCGCCCGCGGATGATCGCCGCCACCAGGTTCGCCCGCTCCGCGTCCAGCCAGGACAGGGCATCCGCGGTGTCGTTGAACACGGATGAATCGGCAGCCGGTACCGGAAGCCGTAGAAGCTGGGGAGCCAGGAGGCGTACCGCGGCGTCGACCCGATGCAGGTACCAGCCGTAGAGCCGACCGATGGCCGTCAGCCGCTCCGCTGGAGGATTGTCGGAAAGTGCTCGCTCGTGCGCGTACTCGCGCACCAGATCGTGCATTCGGAACCGGTCCGCACCATGATGCTCGACGAGATGTGCGCGGGAGAGCCGGCTCAGGCAGGCGGCGGCCCGGGTAGGGGTGGTGTCATCGAGCACGGCCGCGGCTTGTACGGAGAAGTCCGGGCCCGGATACAGTCCCAACAGGCGGAAGAGCCGATGGTCTTCCAGCGCGAGAGTCCGATAGGAGAGATCGATCGCGGACCGGACCGCCAGTTGGTGATCGCCTTCGACTGCCAGTGTCTCCAGTCGGCCCGCTCCTCGGAGCCTGCTCGCCAGCGCGGCGACCGAAAGCCGGGGATCGGCCGCCAGGTGCGCGGCGGCGATGCGTAGCGCCAGCGGTAGGTACCCGCACAGTCGGGACAGTTCGCTGAGTGCGGCCGGCTCCGTGGTGCGTCGGTCGTCTTCGACCAGTCGGGTGAGCAGGGCGTCGGCATCACTCGGGGAGAGAGTGCCGAGGGGCACCGTGCGTACGTCATGGGTGACGAGGAGACCGCGCAGATCGTCGCGACTGGTCACCAGCACCAGGCAGGTGGGCGAACCTGGAAGCAGGGGCCGCACCTGCTCGCTGGTGGCGGCGTTGTCCAGAATGATCAGCATCCGGCGACTGGCGAGAAGCGAGCGGAGAGTCGCCGCCTGCTCGTCCGGATCGAACGCGATCGCCTCCGGCTTGACTCCCAGCGTGACCAGGAAGCGTCGCAGCACCTGGCCGGACGTCATCCGCTCGTCCGTCGAGTAGCCACGCAGATCCACGTACAGTTGCCCGTCGGGGAAGTGGTCCAGCACTCTGTGCCCCCAGTGAACGGCGAGTGCTGTCTTCCCAACTCCTGCCGTCCCGGTGATCGCTGCGATCGACACGGTCGCCGAGCCCTCTTTTCGCCCCCCGAGTAGCAGGGAGTCCAGTGCCTCCAGGGACTTCGTGCGGCCGATGAAGCTGGCGATGCCGGAGGGCAGCTGGCGCGGCGTGGGGAAGGGCTGCCTTCGGGTGTTGCGGGCCGAGGCTTCCCCCGCGCGGTCCGCGGGATCCGCTGCCAGGATCGACTGATGAACCTGGGTGAGCTCGGGACCGGGTTCGATCCCGAGCTCGTCTCGGAGATACCGGCGCGTGTTCCGGTACTCCTCAAGCGCCTCGGCGGTACGGCCCACCCGGTGGAGGGCGAGCATCAGTTGCCCGCGCAACTGCTCCCAACCGGGGTGCTCGGCGGCGAGCCCACGTAGCTCGCCGATCAGCTCCCCGTGACGTCCCGACGAGAGATCGGCGCGGATGCGGTCGGTGAGGGCGGCGAGCCTTCTCTCTTCCAACGCGGCGCACTCGGCCAACTGCAGGTCGGGGTGGGTGCCGCCGAGCGCCGGTCCTCGCCACAGATTCAGCGCCGTTCTCAGGCGATCTGCCGACTCCAGGGCGTCACCGGCGGCCCAGGCCGCGCGTGACGCCTCGGTCTCGGAGATGAAAACGTCGAGGTCGGAGCCGCCGGGCTGGATTTCCAGCCGGTAACCCGCCGACGTACTCGACATCAAGGCGGGATCGGAAAGCAGACGACGTAGCGCCCACACGTGTTTGTGCAGCAGTCTCCGTCCGGTGGTCGGAACATCGGCCCCCCACAGCGCCGAGATCAGTCGTTCGGACGGGACCACGCGATTGGCGTTCAACACGAGGATGGCCAGGAGGCTGCGTTGTTTCACTCCGACGATCGGCACCGACCGCCCTTCGCGCCAGATGTCCACAGGACCTAAGATCCGGAACTCCATGCGCAGGCTGCCTCCTGTGATTGAGAACGCTTCGGGTCGCCGCGGTCTGCCGCCACCTTCTCACAGCGTGGTCTTCGTGGATCAGGGCCTGGTGGCGGAGAGATTCCGAAGATCGCCACAGCGACGGGAACAAGATCGAGACATGGGTTCGTCATGCTGGTCCCGTTCCGGGGGACGGCGGACCAACCGGCGCGTGAACGACCGCGCCGGTTGGTCCGCGGACGGCGCCGGAGGCCGCGGTGTTCACCCGGGCAGGCCGGTCCTCAGAGGGCCGGCTGGGATCAGGGATGGGATCGACCTAGCGAAAGGTGGGATGAATTGTCCGATGATTCGTTGTCAGAATTCGATGTCGAATCAGCACTCGCGCGGGTCACAGCTCTTTCTGAACGTGAGCGGGATGTACTGAGGCTGCTGGCCTACGGGCTCACGGACCGCCAGATAGCCGAGCGCCTCTCCATTTCTCAACGAACTGCCCGCGCTCACACTGCCAACATTCTCAGCAAGCTTCGAGTGACGGGCCGCATTCAGGCCGCACTGGTCGGGTTCACGGTGCACCGTGGATCGGAAATCGCCAATTGGCTGACTCGCCTAGGCGGAACGGCCAATAGCCAGGCCGCTTCCGGTTAGTTCACACTGGACGAAATGCCAACAGCGGGAAAGGGAGACGCTTCCATGCAGAAGGTTCTGGCACTGGGCGACCGGATTCTGTCGGCGATGGTTCCCAGCGCACGGGCGGCCGCCGCGGAGTGTGACTACATCAAATGCGCGGGCGGTAAGACGAAGCTGTGCTGCGTACAGCGCAACGGCTCGATCACCTGCGGTGCTTGCCGATAACAGGGACCGAGGCGTGCCGGCCTGTCCTCACCGGGCCGGCACGTCGTCACCATTCCATTGATCATGCCATTGAGGATGCCTGCTGATGTCATGGTATGTCGCCGCCCTGGTTCTACTCGGTGTGCTCTTCCTGGCGAACCTGCTGCTGACGGTCGCCGTGATCCGGCGGCTCAGGGAGCATTCGGAGTTGTTGCGGCAGTACGTGAGGCCCGGGATGTTCACCAAGTCGCCGGGCGACCCGATCGGCGAGTTCGAGGCGGTCACCACGACGGGTGAAGTCATATCGTCGAGTGAACTGCCCTCCACAGTCGTCGCCGCGTTCTTCGCGCCTGGTTGCGAATCATGCGAGGAGCAGATTCCGCAGTTGGCGGCCTATGCCGCCGGTTTTCCGCCGGACGGGCCCCGATTTTGGGCGGTCGTGTTCGATACCGGCGGAACCGAGGCTGTCCAGGAGAAGGTGGCGGCGCTGGCGGGCGCCGTACAGGTGATCACCGAGCCGCTGGGTGGCCCGGTGGCCAGGGCTTTCGGTGTTGACGCCGTGGTGCCGGCGTTCGTCGTGGCGGGTGACGCCGTCGTCCTGGAGACCAGGTCGCGGGTCGATCTGCTGTCGGAGCTCACCCCCGTGGCCGCCTGATGTCCCTGGCCGTCACACTGGCGTGGCGGTCCGGACCGCTGCGGTTGCTGAGCTACCTCCTGGCCACTCTGTGCTCGGCCGCCGTGCCGTTGAGCGTCGCCTGGCTGACCAAGTTGACGCTCGACAAGGTGGCGGCGGGCACTACCTGGCAGGAACTCGCCCCTCTGGCGGTCGGCCTGGCCCTCGTCGGGGTGATCTCCAGTCTCATGCCCGGCGTGCTGAAGTATGTCCGGTCAGCTCTGGAACGGGCGACCGGCCTGCTGGCGCAGGAGCGGCTGTTCGGCGCGGTCAACGGGTTCACCGGATTGGCACGCTTCGAGGATCCGGCGTTCCTGGATCGGCTGCAGCTCGCCCGACAGTCCGGAGGGATGACCCCGGGCCAGGTGGTCGACACCGGCCTGCAGTTGGTCCACGGTGTCGTGGTCGTCGGCGGCTTCCTGGCCGGGCTGTTCGTCATGAACCCGCTGATGGCCGGGATCGTCGTGGTCTCCGCGGTGCCCGTGCTGGTGTCGGAGATCTGGCTGTCCCGGTGGCGGGCCGAGATGATGTGGCAGATCGCGCCCATGCAGCGTTGGGAGATCTTCTACGGCATGCTGATGAGCGATGTCTCGGCCGCCAAGGAAATCCGGCTGTTCGGCCTGGGCGACTGGCTCCGGCATCGGATGCTGCGCGAGCGGCGCATGGTCAACCGAGCCCAGCAGCGGATGGACCGGCGCGAACTCGCCATGGAGGCGACCTTGTCGCCGCTGTCGGCCGTGGTGGCGGGCGCCGGTCTGCTCTGGGCGATAGCGGCGGCCGGCAGCGGACGGCTCACCATCGGCGACGTCTCCATGTTCGTCGCGGCGGTGGCCGGAGTGCAGACGGGCCTGGCCCAGATGGCGGGCAACGTGGCCGCGGCCCATCAGCAACTGTTGCTGTTCGCGCACTTCCAGGCGGTGCTCACCGCAGAGCAGGATCTTCCCGTCCCGAAGCGGCCGACTCGGCTTCAGCCGCTTCGGCACCGCATCGAATTGAAGGACGTCTGGTTCCGCTACTCACCCGACCACCCCTGGGTGCTCAAGGGGGTCGACCTCACCATCCGGTACGGCACCACCGTCGCGCTCGTCGGCCGGAACGGTGCGGGGAAGAGCACGTTGATCAAGCTCCTCGGCCGGTTCTACGATCCGACGCGCGGCGTCATCCTGTGGGATGGCGTCGACCTGCGTGACCTGGATCCCGCGGAGTTGCGGCGGCGGCTGGGCGTGCTGTTCCAGGACTTCATGCAGTACGACCTGACCGCGAGGGAGAACATCGGACTGGGTGACCTGGAGTTGATGGACGACCGGTCACGCGTGGAGCAGGCCGCGCGGGAGGCGGGTGTGCACGACACCCTGGCCGGGCTTCCGCGTGGTTACGACACCTCACTGACGCGCATCCTGCTTCCTGAAGATCAGGGGACCGGGGTGACGCTCTCCGGCGGTCAGTGGCAGCGGGTGGCCCTGTCCAGGGCATTGTTACGTGGTGACCGCGATCTACTGATCCTGGACGAGCCCAGTTCCGGATTGGACGCCGAGTCCGAACACGCCATCCACAGCAGACTGAGGACGCTTCGGCGAGGCCGTACCAGCGTGTTGATCTCCCACCGGCTCAGCGCGGTCCGGGACGCCGACCATCTCGTCGTGCTGGAGGCCGGGAAGGTGGTCGAACAGGGCACGCACGAAGAGTTGATGTCGGCCGGGGGCCGGTACGCGGAACTGTTCACCCTCCAGGCCTCCGGCTATCGGGAGCCGGTGGGATGAGCGTCCTTCTGGGGGTCGTCTTCGTGGCCGCGGTCGCCGGGTTGGTCGTACGACGATGCCTGCTGATCGTCGAAGTCGAGGGAGCCAGCATGAAACCCACACTCCATGACGGGGATCGGCTGCTGGTGATACGCCTTGGCGGACTCGCTCGTAGGGGACAGGTGGTGGTGCTCGACCGTGAGCGACCGGGGCGACCGGGGCGACGGAGCGGTGAGCCGCGCACCGGTGAGCCGCCGCCCGCGCCGCTGATCGTCAAACGGGTGGCGGGCGTCGCCGGGGACAGGATCTCCGCAGAACTCGCAGGACGGGCGAACCTGCCGGTGGGTGACCGGGTTCCAGCGGGCCACGTCGTCATCTTGGGTGACAATGCCGCGGCGAGCCTGGATTCCCGAAGCATGGGTTATGTTCCCGCTGAGCGAGTCGCGGGCGTGGTGGTTGGTCGGTTTCCGAAGGATGGCCGTTCTTGATCTATCTGGTGTTGGTCTCGCGGATGCTGCTGACGGCCGTTTTTGTGCTCTCGGCGCTCGGAAAGGTGCGAAACCTCGACGCCTTCGCCGAGGCGTTGGCCCAACTGAAAGAGGTGCCGAAGCGGCTGACCGGAAAAGTGGCGCTTCTCGTGGTCGCCGCTGAGATCACGGTTGCGCTCCTGCTCGTCGTCACTTCCCAGGCGGGCCTGATATCGGCCGCGGTCCTGCTTCTGGCCTTCACCACCGTCATCATGCGAGCGATCTCTCGTCGGCGCCGGGTCTCCTGTAACTGTTTCGGAAAGCAGGGCGCGAGCATCGGCGAACGTCATCTGGTGCGGAACGCTCTGCTGGTTCTCATCGCGCTGCTGGGAGCGGTCGGTGAGATGTTCTCATCGGGCTCATTCGATTTACCAGGAATCGCGATGGCCGGGACGGTGACGGCCGCGCTCACGATCCTCATCTACTTCTGGGATGAACTCGTGGACCTGGTGGTCCCTCTCCGCTGACGTGGAGCCGATGAGGTGGAGCCTCCCGCTTCCCGGCATCCGGCCGGACGGTACCCGCGTTCGTCGCCGTCACGTCCCGCCGCGGTCCCGTTCGACGCGGGCCAGGAACGGCAATTGAATTGAGCTTGGTTGAGAGACTGGGACCGGCGTGGGCGCCGGTGTCGGCACCCAGAGCCGGCCACGGTGTAGCCGCGATCCGCGAATCTTCAGCAGTGATCCAGAGCGGCGAGCTGATCGTCGAACCAGCGCCTCGGGGGGAACGCGGTCGCCGCCTCCCGTAGCCGGGCGCAGCGCCCGGCCCGATCCTCCTCGGGCAGCAGCAGCGCCTCGTGCAGTGCGGCCGCCGTACCGGAGACGTCGTAGGGGTTGACCAGCAGCGCGTCGGCGCCGAGCTCCGCCGCGGCGCCCGCCTCGCGGGAGAGCACGAGCGCGCACCGCCTGGACAGGATCGGTCCCTCCTTGGCGACCAGGTTCATGCCGTCCCTGATGGGGTTGACCAGCAGGACGTCGGCCAGCCGGTAGGCGGCCAATGATCGCGGATAGTCGTCGTGGACGTTGAGGATCAGCGGATCCCAGTCCTCGGTGGCGAACTCGTCGTCGATCTCCTTGGCGCACCGCTGCACGGCCGCCGTGTACTCGCGGTATTCAGGCAGGTCGTGCCGGGACGGGTAGGCGAAGGCCAGATGCACGACCTTGCCGTGCCACTCCGGATGCCCGGCCAGGAACTCCCGGTAGGCGGTGAGGCCGCGCACGATGTTCTTGGACAGCTCTGTCCGGTCGATGCGGACGATCAGCTTGCGGTCGCCGACCACGTCCTTGATCGCGGCGATGTGCGACTCGACGTCGGGCTCGGCGGCACGTGCCCGCAGCGCCTCGCCGTTCACGCCGAGCGGATGCACGCCGATGCGGACGGTCCGGCCGCCGAAGCTGACCGTACGGCTCTCGCGATCGACCCTGGCGCCGAGGAAGACGGCGCAGCAGTCCATGAACGCCTCGGCCCAGCGGGCGGTGAGGAAGCCGGCGTGGTCGGAGCCGAGGATCCCCGACAGCACCTCGACGGCGACGTCGTCGGGTAGCAGCGAGAAGTACTCCGGCGGCGCCCACGGCGTGTGGGAGAAGTGGGCGATCCGCAGGTCGGGCCGCTCGACGCGGAGCATCGCCGGGGCCAGCGTCAGGTGGTAGTCCTGCACCATCACGCGGGATCCGGGCCCGGCCTCCTCGGCGAGCGCGAGCGCGAAAGCGCCGTTGTACTCCCGGTAGGACTCCCACTCGCGGCGGAAGCGTATGCCGAACTGCGGCGTGAACGGCGTGTTGTAGAGCAGGTGGTTGACGAACCACAGGGTCGAGTTGGCCACGGCGTTGTAGGCCCGATGGAAGACCGCCGGCGGGATGTCGAGCATCCGGACCGGCCCGGCGTCGAACGCGCGGTCGAGTCGCCCGCCGGGCGCGAGTCGTACGGCACCGCGGTCGCCGTCGGACAGCGCGGCGCAGACCCACAGCAGGTCACCGTCCCTGGCCACCTCCGACAGCCCGGAGACCAGACCGCCACCGCCCCGGCGCATGGTGAGCGTGCCGTCGTCCGACATGGAGAACGACACCGGCCCCCGGTTGGAAGCGATCAGAACCTGGCTGCTCATGAATCAATAGGATGTCAAAAGGAGGGGCGGAAACGGCAATGGCAATGGACGAGACAACTGAGGATCTGGCCAGGGCGGCCGCCGGAGGCGATCATCGATCACTCGGCGAACTGCTCCGCCGGATCGAGCCCGACGTGCTGCGGCACTGCGAGCGACTTCTACCCTATCGTCAGGACGCCGAGGAGGCGTGCCAGGACACGCTGCTCGCCGTGGCGCGCAACATCGGCAGGTTCGAGGGCCGGGCCAAGTTCAGCACCTGGCTGCACATCGTGACCGTCAACTGCACGCGGACCACCTACCGCTCGCTGAAGCGGCGCGCGGCCGAGCAGGCGGAGGAACTACCCGAGCAGCGCCCCGATCCTCGGCGGGTCAGCGTCATCGCCGGATCGCGGCTCGATCTGCTCGACGCCATGGAGTCGCTGGAGGCGGACAAGCCCGATCTCGCTCAGGCGCTGGTGCTGCGCGACATCTGCCAACTCGATTACCTGGAGATCGCCGAGCAGCTCGGCATCCCGCTCGGCACCGCCAAATCGCGGATCCACCAGGCCCGCAAGTACGTGCAGTCGGCACTCGGCGACGCCTACGGGTGACCTGCTTGATACCGGGCTCGCGTACGGATGGTGGGACGATTTGTCTCGTCTATTGAGAAGCGGGACCGGATTCCGGGAACGCCGGGGTACAGTGCTTACGGACGTTCCCCCATGCCATTCGACGACTCGGGACACGACCTGGGACAACTGAACGTCCACACAACTGAACATGCTCATCCAGAGGGGTGGAGGGACCGGCCCTGCGAAGCCCCGGCAACCCTCCCGTGACCGAACTCGTGACCACGAGGCCCGGCCGGGACAGGGTGCCAATTCCGGGCTCGCGGTCAAGGTGGTCGCGAGCGAAGATGAGGGAAGGGCCTCGCTTCATGGCGCACACCAATGCCCCCGGTTCCAGCACCACGACCAGTTCTGAGTTCGGCCCCGCCACGGGTCTGTCCTGTCGCGAATGCGGCACCGTCTACGATTTGGGGCCGATCTTCGCCTGTGCCGAGTGTTTCGGGCCGCTCGAGGTGACGTACGACTTCGGCGATGTCCGCCGCGAGGACATCGAGTCGGGACCGACGAACATCTGGCGCTACCGGGCGCTTCTGCCGGTTCCCGCGGACGTGGCGGCCAAGCCCAATCTCCAACCCGGGTGGACCAAGCTGGTCAAGGCGGACAGGCTCGCGGCCGAGCTGGGGCTACGCTCGCTGCACATCAAGGATGACTCGGGCAACCCCACCCACTCCTTCAAGGATCGGGTCGTGGCGATCGCCCTCGAGGCGGCCAGAACCTTCGGTTTCCACACGCTCTCCTGCTCCTCCACCGGCAACCTGGCGGGCGCCGTCGGCGCCGCCGCCGCCCGTGCCGGCCTCGACTCCTGCGTGTTCATCCCCGCCGACCTCGAGGCGGCCAAGGTCACGATGGCCTCGGCGTACGGCGGCCGCCTCGTCGGCATCCAGGGCACCTATGACGAGGTCAACCGCTTCTGCTCCGAGCTGATCGGCGACGAGCTCGGCGAGAAGTGGGGCTTCGTCAACGTCAACCTCCGGCCTTACTACGCGGAGGGGTCCAAGACGCTCGCGTACGAGATCGCGGAGCAGCTCGGCTGGCGGTTGCCCGACCAGATCGTCATCCCGGTGGCCTCCGGTTCGCAGCTCACCAAGGTGGACAAGGGCTTCCGTGAGCTGATCAGGCTCGGCCTGGTGGAGGACCGTCCGTACCGGATCTTCGGCGCCCAGGCGGAGGGTTGCTCACCGGTCTCAAGGGCGTACAAGGCGGGGCACGACGTGGTGCAGCCGGTCAGGCCGGACACGATCGCCAAGTCGCTGGCGATCGGCAACCCGGCGGACGGGCCGTACGTGCTGGACATCGCGCGGCGCACGGGCGGTGCGGTGGAGGACGTCGACGACCACGAGGTGGTCGAGGCCATCCGTCTGCTGGCGCGGACCGAGGGCGTTTTCGCCGAGACCGCCGGCGGTGTGACGGTCGGCGTGCTGCGCAAGCTGGCGCGCGAAGGCAGGCTCGACCCGGACGCCGAGACCGTCGTACTCAACACGGGCGACGGGTTGAAGACGCTCGATGCGATCGCCGAGCAGGCCCGTCCGGCGGCCGTCATCCGGCCGTCTCTCGACGCGTTCCGTACGGCTTTCGCCAACTGACCGCGTTTCCCTGAGCCCACTTCCAATCACGAAAGCGAGTGAAAATGAGCGTTTCTGTACGGATTCCGACGATTCTGCGCACATACACGAATGGGGTCGCGGAGGTGTCCGGAGAAGGTGCGACGCTTCGCGAGGTCCTGCAGAAGCTGGATGCGGACTACCCGGGCATCGGAGGTCGAATCTTGGACGAAACGGGCAAAATACGGCGTTTTGTCAATGTCTATGTCGGGGAAGAGGATGTCCGATTTGCCGAGGGGTTGGACACCTCCACGCCGGACGGCGCGCAGATCTCGGTGATCCCGGCAGTCGCGGGCGGCTGAGCCTCTCCGCACCTAGAGGGCGCCTGACCTGGGCATTTGTCATCGCCCAAGTCGGGCGCTACCTGTCAAATGGTGCAATTATCAACTATCGCCCACTAAAGTGAATATTCCCTGATCCTGCGTTGAGCGAACACCTCGTAGTAGTTTGCGGATTTACTCTGTTGTCCGATGCCTTGACACGGGTATCGTCGAGGACGATCGACGAAAACCGGGGGCTTCTTGGGTGTGGTCCCCCGCCCAGCAAGAGGAGTCGGAAAGTGGCGCAGGGCACCGTCAAATGGTTTAACGCGGACAAGGGCTACGGCTTCATCGCGGTAGACGGTGGTAAGGACGTGTTCGTTCATTACTCGGCGATCCTGATGGACGGCTACAAGTCGCTTGAGCAGGGGCAGCGGGTGGAGTTCGACATCACGCAGGGACAGAAGGGTCCGCAGGCGGAGGCCGTCCGGGCCGTCTGATCTTGGGTGTGTTCGGCACGTCATGTCCTGCCCCGCGTGGGACGGCGTTGCCGAACACGCCCTTGTCGCTCGACCATCGCGAGGCCCGGTTCGCTCCTGGCGAAGCCGGGCCTTCGTCGTTTCTCGATGCTGTGTCAGGGGCGTGTCAGCGGAGTCTTCGCTGGTCAGCGCGTTGGACACGCCCTGGGTCAGGATGGCCTGCGCTTGCACTCGCAGGGGTAGAGTGCTAAATACATGGTTGGCACTCTGAGGTCGAGAGTGACAACAACAGGATCGAGACGATGGGGTCCCCGAAGGGAGAGCGGGCCCATGCCGTCGCGGGCGTCGGCTCGGTCCAGTGGAAGCCACCCTGCTACTGGGAGGTCTAGCCTGATGGCAGCCAAGATGATCGCGTTTGACGAGGACGCCCGGCGCGGTCTCGAGCGCGGTATGAACCAGCTCGCCGACGCCGTGAAGGTGACCCTCGGCCCCAAGGGCCGCAACGTCGTGCTGGAGAAGAAGTGGGGAGCCCCCACGATCACCAACGATGGTGTCTCGATCGCCAAGGAGATCGAGCTCGAGGACCCGTGGGAGAAGATCGGCGCCGAGCTGGTCAAGGAAGTCGCCAAGAAGACCGACGACGTCGCCGGTGACGGCACGACCACCGCCACCGTACTCGCCCAGGCGCTGGTACGTGAGGGGCTGCGCAACGTAGCCGCGGGCGCCAACCCGATGGCCCTGAAGAAGGGCATCGAGGCCGCCGTCGAGCGCGTCAGTGAGGAGCTGTCCAAGCTCGCCAAGGACGTGGAGACCAAGGAGCAGATCGCCTCCACCGCCTCCATCTCCGCCGCCGACCCCGAGATCGGCTCGCTCATCGCCGAGGCGATGGACAAGGTCGGCAAGGAAGGCGTCATCACCGTCGAGGAGAGCAACACCTTCGGCCTGGAGCTGGAGCTCACCGAGGGCATGCGCTTCGACAAGGGCTACGTCTCCGGCTACTTCGTCACGGACCCTGAGCGCATGGAGGCGGTCTTCGAGGACGCCTACATCCTCATCGTCAACTCCAAGATCTCTGCGAACAAGGACCTGCTCCCGCTGCTCGACAAGGTCGTCCAGTCGGGCAAGCCGCTGGTCATCATCGCCGAGGACGTCGAGGGCGAGGCCCTGGCGACCCTGGTCGTCAACAAGATCCGCGGCCTGTTCAAGTCCGTCGCGGTCAAGGCTCCGGGCTTCGGTGACCGCCGCAAGGCCATGCTGGGCGACATCGCCATCCTCGCCGGTGGTCAGGTCATCTCCGAGGAGGTCGGTCTCAAGCTCGAGAACGCGACCCTCGACCTGCTCGGCCGGGCCCGCAAGGTCGTCATCACCAAGGACGAGACCACCATCGTCGACGGTGCCGGCGACCCCGAGCAGATCTCCGGCCGGGTGAACGAGATCCGCGCCGAGATCGAGCGGACCGACTCCGACTACGACCGTGAGAAGCTCCAGGAGCGTCTCGCCAAGCTGGCCGGCGGCGTCGCCGTCATCAAGGCTGGCGCGGCCACCGAGGTCGAGCTGAAGGAGCGCAAGCACCGCATCGAGGACGCCGTCCGCAACGCGAAGGCCGCCGTCGAGGAGGGCATCGTCCCCGGTGGTGGCGTGGCCCTGCTGCAGGCGGGCGCCAAGGCCTTCGACAAGCTGGAGCTCGGCGGCGACGAGGCGACCGGTGCGGCGATCGTCCGCAAGGCGCTTGAGGAGCCGCTGAAGCAGATCGCCGTCAACGCCGGCCTCGAGGGCGGCGTCGTGGTGGAGAAGGTCCGCAACCTTCCCGCCGGCGAGGGCCTCAACGCGGCCAGCGGCGAGTACGTGAACATGTTCGAGTCGGGCATCCTCGACCCGGCCAAGGTGACGCGCTCCGCGCTGCAGAACGCGGCGTCCATCGCGGCGCTGTTCCTCACCACCGAGGCCGTCATCGCCGAGAAGCCCGAGAAGGAGAAGGCCCCCGCCATGCCCGGCGGCGGCGAGATGGACTTCTAAGTCCGCTCTCTCCTGACGAGCCACGAGAAGGGGCGGTTCCCGGTCTTCCGGGAGCCGCCCCTTCTCTCGTTCTCCGCCCCGGGTCCGCTGGGCGGCTTGGCCTCGGCTTGGCCACTAAAAGTCAGCGCCCGATCGATGAGGGGATCGGGCGCTGTTGCTCGCTTCGTGGCGGGCGTTACTGGTCGAACTGCCCGTCTTTGATGCCGTTGATGAAGGCTCGCCACTCTCCGGGCGTGAAGAGGAGCTTGGGGCCGTCAGGGTTCTTGCTGTCGCGGACCGCGACCACCCCCGGCAGGTTCGCGGCCACCTCGACACACTGACCGCCGTTCGAGCCGGAGCGCGAGGACTTCCGCCACTGTGCGCCGGTCAGATCCATTGCGCCATCACTTCCTTGATCATATTGAGCGATACGTGTTCAGGATAGGCCCACGAGCGGATGGATTCGTACCTGTTCCAGATAGAGGACACCAGCTCAGGGGTAGCGGAGACAAGCCCCTCGGCGGCCGAATCCGCGTGGATGGCGGAGGGTTCACCGCCGGATAGCTCGGCGATCATAAACGCACCGATCAGTCCCGTGACGCATCCGGGATCGACTATCTGAACGGTCACGTTGGAGCGTTCGGCGACCTCCAAGAGGTACCCGAGCTGTTCGTGCATCAGCATGGTTGAAGCCGCCCGGGATCTGTGCTGGCGCCAGTTCGACCTCTTCGCCACCAGCGGCCCATACGACCAGGCGACCGCGAAGCTCGCCCTCCAACCCCTGGTCAACCTGGGACGTCTACACACCCGCGACGGTAACGGCATCGCCGCCTATCAAGTCCATGAGGCCCTGTTCCACGCCGCGCAGTCCCGGAGCGAAGCAGTCATCGACGGCACGCGCATTGATCTGGGCAGGATCGTCCAGGACGGAGACGATCATCGCGTCGTCGTCCGATGGCTCTGGACGATCCTGCTCGCCGACGGCATCCGCGCCCTCTGCCGTGCACGACATCAAGCCCGTCATCCGAACGATCGCACACCGCGACCAACGCCGCCGACGCCTACGCCGCACGGGAAACGTTGGCCGCCGGCTTACCACTGTGGTGCCCTGCGCGAGGTCGAGTCCCCTGCGCCCGATTTCGAGCGGAGCAGAGGCGCCGGCGCGTCCAAGTCGACGCACGCCGTCCACGGTTACGGTAGCGCTGCGAGCCATTCCTACCCCGTGGAGACGCTCCTCCTGCATATGTGCCTCATTGTGTAGTTAGTGACACTCACCAGATTCGGTGGCTAGAATCGCTGACATGGACACCAGGCCGCGACGCACGTATTGTGTGCGCATAAGCGACAAAGGGCGCCTGACCGTGCCCGCCGACGTCCGGCAGGCCGCTGGAATCCCCGATGGGGCGGAGCTGGTCGTCACCGCGAGTGGAGACGGAGAGGTGACGCTGACCACCAGGGATGCGGTGATCCGACGCATCCGTGATGCGGTGCCCCCCGCTCCGGCCGGTGGCTGGCCGCTGGCCGAGTGGGACCGTGAGGACGCGGCCGATGACGAACAGGACGACGCGCGAGACGGCGCCGCATGAGTCATGTACTCGACGCCGGCGCGGTCCTCGCATTCGTCCTCGGCGAGAGCGGAGCCGATCAGGTCATGGCAGAGCTGGACGGTTCCGTACTGCCGACAGTCGCCCTGACCGAGGTGTGCCGCCGCACGGAACAGATCGGATACCGCCGCACCACCGCCCAGCTCACCGCCGATCTGGCGGCCCTCGGCGTGGTCATCGACGAGACTCTGACATCAACGGACGCCCAGCGAGCTGCCGCCCTGCGGCAGTCCTCCTACCGGCTGCGCTCGCAGTGGACGGATCAGGACCGTAATGACGCGGGCGGCATGAGCACGCTGTCCACCGCCGACGCCCAGGTGATCGCTGTTGCGGAACGCCATGGCCTGCCTGTCATGACCACCGACCGTGCGTGGCTGGTTGTCGAGCGCTTGACGGGCGGCTTCCGCGTCAAGGTCGTCTGCATCCGCTGAAACACGACCTAGTGCTACGCCAGCTCGGGGGGCAGGGGCTGGGTGTGGAGGACCGTCAGGGAGGTGACGGCTCGGGTGAGGACGACGTAGAGGCGGGCCAGGCCGCGGTCTTCGGCGGCCGCGATGTCGGCGGGCTCAATCAGGATGACGTGGTCGTACTCCAGGCCCTTGGCGAGCGTGGCGGGGACGACGAGCACCCGATGACCGGTCGAGTCGGCTCCGGCGGCATCGGGGGGAGCGGCTGTGTCCGAGGCGTCGGGCACGGCTGAGGTGCTGCGTTCTTCCTCCGTGCCGAGGATCTGGGCGGTGCCGTCGAGGGCCGCCGCGATGGCGGGCACGGCGGCGTCGGGTGCGATGACGCCGATCGAGCCCTCCCGGCCGAGGGCCTCCCGTACGGCCTCGGGCACGGCGGTGACGGCGTCGGGCACCTGCCGTACGGCCAGGGAGCCGGCGCCGGGGCGCAGTGACCGCGGGGCGGCCAGGTCCGGCGCGACCGAGGGGAGCAGCGTGGCGGCGAAGTCGAGGATCTCGCGCGGCACGCGGAAGCCGACGGTGAGCTCGGTGACCTCCCCGTCCGGCTGGCCGAGATGGTCGAGCACGGTCTTCCACGACGTCGCCGACCAGGGCGTGGTGCCCTGCGCGAGGTCGCCCAGGATCGTCGCCGAGCCCGTACGGCACCGCCGGCCGAGAGCGCGCAACTGCATGGCTGACAGGTCCTGGGCCTCGTCGATGACCAGGTGACCGTGCGACGGCGTCCGCTCGATCAGGTCGTTCAGCTCATCCAGCAGGGCGGCGTCGGCGGCCGACCACCTGGCCGAACGGTGCGACTTGTACGGCTTACGCCACAGGACCAGCTCCCGCTCCTCCGCCGACAGATCGGCCCTGGCGGCCCTGCTCAGGAACTCGCCGTCCGACAGCAGCCGGAAGAGCACCTGCTCGGCGGTGAGCTTCGGCCACACCTGGTCGAGGAGGGCCTTCACCGGCTTCGACCGCGCGACCGAGTCCTGCACCCGGTCGTCCGGTGACTCGCCGCGCCGCTCCATCTGCACGAGCACGGCGTGCGCGAGTCGCTGGGCGAGGATCGTACGGCCGGGGCCGTACCTGGTGGTGCCGCGCAGCGCGGCGACCATCTCACGGACCTCGTGCTCGGCCACCCGGTAGCGGTTGACGCCCTTGGTGATCAGCAGCCCCTCGTCGGGCTTGCTGATGTGGAGCCACAGCGCCCGCTCCAGGACGGCGGCCATCCGTCCGTCGCCCTTGATCGCGGCCGTGACCGGTTCCTCCGGGTGGGCGTGGTCGCCGAGGATGCCGCTCACGGTCGTCTGGTCGACCCGGACCTCGCCCAGCGCGGGGAGCACCGAGGAGATGTAGGAGAGGAATGCCCGGTTCGGGCCGACGATCATCACGCCGGACCGGGTGAGCCGCTCCCGGTGGGTGAACAGCAGATAGGCGGCCCGGTGCAGGCCCACGGCGGTCTTCCCGGTGCCGGGCGCGCCCTGGACGCAGACGGTGACGCCGAGGTCGGCGCGGACGATCTCGTCCTGGTCCGGTTGGATGGTCGCCACGATGTCGCGCATCGGCCCGCTGCGCGGCCGCTCGATCTCCCGCAGCAGCAGGGTGCTCTCTTCCGGCTGCCGCGATGGAGACCCGCCGTCGCCGAGCTGCTCGTCCTCGTACGCTGTGAGGTCGCCGCCTTGGTAACCGAACCGGCGGCGCAGCGCGACGCCCATGGGGTCGGCGGGGCCGGCCTGATAGAACGCACGGGAGATCGGCGCCCGCCAGTCGATCACGAGGGGGCGGCTGCGGTCGTCGTGGACGTGCCGCCGCCCGACGTAGATCGTGCCCGGTAGGTCGTCGTCGGCCGAGCGGTCGAGGCGGCCGAAGAAGAGGGGGGCGTCCGGGTGATCGGCCAGGGCGGCGACGCGCTGGTCGAGCAGACCCTGGAGGATCTCCCGGGAGACCCAGTCGCCTGCCGCGTCGGCGGACAGGGACCGAGCGTGCTCCCGCATCGTTCGGAGCGCGGCGCGGGCGGCCGCGAGATGGGCGCGCTCGGCCTCGAGCACGTCCGCTGGCAGGTCTGCGGGCACGCGAAAGCTCCTCCGGAAGGCAGGGAAAGCTACGAGCCTAGCGGCTGCGGCCCGCGATCCGAAATACTTTTTTCGTGCGTGTCGCCGCTCCCCGGCGCGGGTATCAGACGCGCTGATGCCTCGGCCCGATCCGGCGCGTCATGTTCTGCGACAGGTGAAATGTGGCGATTTATCGGGAGATTGGGTATCCGCGCGAGGAGGTGGGGAGCGTGGCTCGGACCGCTGGGATCTCCTGGACCTAGACCGTGTTCCCTAGACCCAGGGGAGTGTCTCAGGGGTGAGAACTGTTGGCGCTTGAGCGTACCCGCGTCAATGCCCCGTGGTTAAGCCACGAGTGCCATCGTCGACGTGGTCGTTTTCGCGGGTTGCGGCTGGTCGTACGAAACTCGTACCGGTGCGAGCGCGTGCCGAAGAGGCGCTGGCCGCCTCAATGTTGCGGTTGCGTCGTCAGACGCGGATGGCGTCGGCCAGGCGGGAGCGGTATCCGACGATACGGGCGGCTCTGCCAGCGGTAAGCGCTCCGACGAGCCGGCCAGCACGGTAGTAGGAGATCTCCAGTCGTCCCGCAGCCGGATCGTTGGCTTCGACGCGGGTCTGCTCCGCTAGGTGCGGGAACCCCACGGAGCGGAGTTTCACGCCGTACTGGTCAGACCAGAAGGACGGCACCGGCCTATAGTGGCCGGGTTCATCGGGTCGGAGCAGGCTACGGGCGGCAACACCGGCCTGTTCCACAGCATTGCTCCAGTGGCCTAGACGGATGGGCCTGGGCACCCAGGGATGCGGCCAGCAGGCGACGTCGCCGGCCGCGACGACCCCTGTGGCAGGAGAACCATCGTTCAGCAATGCCCGGCAGTGCTGGTCGCATCGCAGTCCCCGATCAATCCAGAGCCCGGATCCCGCAAGCCAATCGGTGTTAGGTCGCGCCCCGAGGGCGAGGATGGCGACATCGGCCTCCACAGACTTTCCATCAGACAGGCGGGCTGCGGTGAGGGCGGCTTCGCCTGTGAACCCCTCGACGGTAGTGGAGCACCTCAGGTCCACGTCGGCCTGGCGGTGGAGAGCCGCGACGAACGCCCCAGCTTCGCCCCCAATGAAGCGATACAGCGGATATCGTCCCGTATGTACCAGAGTGACCTGCATGCCCAGTTCTCGGGCGGTGGCGGCGGTTTCGCAGCCGATGAACCCGCCGCCCACCACCAGCAGTCGCCCTCCCGGCCGCAGTTCCCGGCGCAGGCGGGCCGCGTCGTCCACGGTGCGCAGCACGTGAACACCCTGCTTGGGGAGTGGCCCTGGCCAGGGACTGGACGAGGAACCGGTCGCGACGACCAGGCCGCCGAACTCCATTCGGGTGCCGTCATCGAGATGCAGTTGCCGGGAGGCGAGATCCACACCGGTTGCCCGGAGGCCGAGCCGCCAGTCGGCGTCGAGACCTGCGTGGGACAGGCCCAGCCGTGTGCGCGGGACCGAGCCGGTGAGGAATCCCTTGGAGAGCGGGGGCCGGTCGTAGGGCGGGTGCGGCTCGTCGCCGATGATGGTGATGCGTCCGCGGTAGCCGTGTCCGCGCAGCGCTTCGCAGGTGCGCAGGCCGGCCAGAGAGGCACCGACGATGACGATGCCGTAGTGGTCTAAGCCGTTCATGACACGGCGTTGTTGTCGGCGATGAGGATCGCGCGGACCGGGCACGTCGCGGCGGCTCTGGCGACGGCGTCGCGCCGGGTGTCATCGACGACGGCGGTGTACGTCAGAGTGTCCTCGTCATCGAAGGAGAAGACGTCAGGGGCGGCGAAGACGCACTGTCCGTGGCTCTCGCACAAGTTCATGTCGACATCGATTCGCACGATGCACCCTTTCAGGCAGTCGGGTAGCGGTCCGCGGTGGGGTTGAAGCGGGAGTATTCGACTCCCGTCCAGCGCAGCGGGGTCGCATCGGGGATCTCGACCACGCGCTGAACGGTGAACTCGATCAGCCTTTCGGCTCCGGGTACGGCCGCGGTGCGTCCGGTGTCCCAGTCGATCCTCGCGGTTCCGGTCAACTGGAGGCAGCCGCCGCTTTCCCAATCGGGGAAGAGTAGTCCGGCGGCGGGATTGACCTCGATGTTGCCGAGGGTGCCGAACATGGCGTTGCCCCGGTAGTCAGGCCAGCGCAACATCGTGGGGGAGAGGACCTTGACGAATCCCGGGTTGCCGCCGCGGTGTGAGGCGTCGGCGTGCCCTTCGCCGTCAGCGGTGGCGACGAAGAACGTGTCGGCACTGCTGATCAGCGCCTGCTGGGCGCCGGTGAGGCGGTCGGTGGTGCTTGCCGGGCTGGGGCCCGGCGGTTCTGCCAGCGTCTCTACCTGGCGTTTTTGGATGTATTTGGGGCAGTTGGCGTATATCTGCTCCAGTGCCACGTGGAATCCGTTCGTGGCGGTTGTGGCGCTGCCGTTCATTCTCATCCGGCGGCGGGTGGCCGGTTCGATCGCGATCATACCGATGTCGAACGGCTGTCCGTCCAGGGCGGTGAATCGAGCCCGCAGAGGATCGCCCTTCGGCGGTAGGGACTGGACGTGGAGCGTCGTATCCCCGGTGACCTTGATAAACCCAGCGGGAGCGCTGAGGAGGGACACCCAGATACTCCCGTGCTCATCGCTTGCCCCGGCGATGAGCATGACCTGCTGCGCGAGGAAGTCGCGGGCGATCTCGGGAATGTGTCGGTGGCGGGCCCGTGCGGAGAATTGGGCCTGTTCGCGCAGGCCGGCTCGGGTTTGCACCTGACGCTCCCCTGCGTGGTAGGTGCCTGTCGCTGTCACAGTCATGCCGTTCACCTTTCCCGCGCTGTTCAACACACGGCCGATGCGCGCGAGGCACTGGGTAAGCTTCTCGCGCGCATCGGCATGGCCTTGGGGTGATCAGAAGAAGCCGCAGGTGGGGGCGGCGCCAGAAGGTGCCGGCGCAGTGTCCGCACCGGTGGGAGCGTAGATCTCCAGCCGGGTGCCGTCGGGGTCGGCGAAGAAGATCCCTCCCGACGCGGCTCCCTCACCATGGGGCACGACGCCCTCGTAGTGGAAGTCCGCTCCCAGCTCGCGAAGCACTCGCTCCGCGGCGTTGACCTGGTCGATGGACTCCACCTGGAAGGACAGGTGGTGGAGACCGGCGGAGGAAGCGTTGAAGCCGCTGTCGCTCTGCTGCCACAGAGTCAGGATCAGCCGTCCGTCCTTCCCAAGGAAGGCCCAGCGCTGGGCCTCCTCCTTCCCTTCCGCCTGGATCTGGAAGCCGAACACCCGCAAGTAGAACTGCAGGGATCGCTCCATGTCCGTGACGTTGAGCCCGACATGTCCGGTCTGCAGCGTGGTGGTGCCAGTGGGCTGCGCCATCAAATGCCTCCGATCTTCGATATCCGGATCTTTTGACCTAACCGTTGACAGCAAGCTTAGGGGTTAGATCATCGATGAGTCAACCGCTGACACGGGGTTGGCCGGTTAGACTGGTTCTCCGAGCGACAATGTTGAGCCCAGGGCCGGCCGGGGTGACGCGTCCAGCTCGTGGGGAGCCGCCGTACCACGCGCACAGAGAGGACGGGCACGTGACCGCAGATGAACGCCGGCAGTCTCCACGGGAGGACCCGAGGCCGCTGATCGGCGAACCCCTCTGCCTCGACCTCCTGAACACCCGCTGGAGAAGTGTGGAAGGTCCGCATGACCTGCTGGATTCCGTCAACGGCCTATTTGTGTGGCTACGTTCCACCGGCCTTCACCATCGGGTCACCGCCGACCAACCGACCCTTGAGGCCCTGCTCGACGTACGGGACGCCTTGCTGGAACTCGTAGAGGAAGGCATCACGCCGACTGCCATGGCCGCCCTTGACCGCACACTGCGCCACGGCTGCGTCCGCCGGTCGCTGGGACCCGACGGCGCCCTGGAGACAGTGGAGGCCGACGACCCGGCTCACCTGGCAGCCTGGCTGGCCGCTGACGACTACCTCCGTCTGCTGGGTTGGGCCCCCACCCGCATCAGACGCTGCGCACACCCCGACTGCGTCCTCTACTTCTACGATGTCTCCAAGAACGGCACGCGCCGCTGGTGCTCCATGACCGGCTGTGGGAACCGCGCCAAGGCATCTCGTCACTACGCACGACACAGGCATGAGCCGCAAACAGATCCCGGTCCCGAGCCGCCCGCCAGTTGACGGGCGGTGCCGACCGACGGCACCGCCCGGCCAAGCCACGTCCAGACAGGCCACACGCGTCACATCCGGGCGACCTGCCGCGCATCGGGCGTGACGTCTGTTATCCGCCAGCGTCAGTGACGACGGGGTGAGCGCCGGACGTCATTGACGGTGAGGATGTGGTTGGGGCAGTCCGATGGGGTTGCCCTTCTTCGTGTGCGATGTCAGCGCGAGTATCGCGGAGAGCCCATGGAGGACAGCGGCCCTCCCGTCACGTCTTGGCGGAGTCTCGGGAGGGCCGTGCGACTGGCAACCCGGCCTCGATCAGCAGCCGCCGTACCGTATCGTCGCTGACCGGATGCCCCTGCGCGGTCAGCTCACCGGCCGGCTTGTTCAGCGATTCACTGGTCCACCGCGGCGGCGACATCGGATCTCCCCGGATCACCGGTTCGACCAGCGCATCCAGCGCTGCGGGCAGTCCAGGGTCGATGTTCTCAGCGCGCTTGCGGCCCCCGCCAAGACGGCGTACCCCTTGCGCCAAAGGCTTCTCACCCGTGAGTTCCTTGATCCCCTCGGCGATCGTCTCGGTGGTTACCTTCGTCACCGCCGCGACGAACGCGATCCCGCCGTACCCCCAAAGATCAGACCTCGGCAGCCAGCCACAGCCGACGCGACCGTTCATCCAAGTGTTCCCGCAGGTCGAGCCATCGGTGGGTCAGCCCGCTCTCCAAGCGTTCCCGCTCATCAGCGGCCATCGTGCGGAGCTTCACCACACAATTAGATCACCAATCACCAGAGACCGGACAGCGGGATAAATTTCATATGATCCCTAACAGACGTCCTCGAGTCGATACTCGACCCCGGTCGCCTGGTCTTCCGTCCGACCCTTCAGTTCGGTGCGGCGGATCTTCCCCGAAGCCGTGCGCGGCAGCGTCGCCACGAACTCCAGCAGCCACACCCACTTCTCGGCGGGTAGGACGCTCCGGGCATGCTCAAGCAGTTCACGGGCGTCGGCCGACTCGGTGCGGTGGCCCGGGGCGGCGACGACGTACGCCTTCGGCACCCATAGGCCTACCGGGTCCGGCACCGCTACGACGGCTGCATCGGCCACCATCGGGTGTTCCAGCAGAGCCTGCTCCAGCTCACGGGGCGAAATCCGGTGGTCGAACGACTTGAACATGTCGTCGGTGCGGGAGAGGTAGGTGATGCCGCCCTCCTCGGTGCGCACCGCGAGATCACCCGAGTGGTAGTAGCCACCAGCGAACGCTTTGTCGGTGCGCCGCTCGTCGTCGGCGTATCCGCGCATGAGCCCCACCGGCCGGTGGCGCAGATCCAGGCAGATCTCTCCGGGCTCACCATCGGGCACGGGCTCGCCGGTTTCCGGGTCGATCAGCACAACGGGACAGCCGGGCAGTGGAACGCCCATGCTGCCCGGCACGACCACGCGGCCCGGGGGGTTGCCGATCTGTCCGGTGGTCTCGGTCTGCCCGTACCCGTCGCGCAGATCGAGACCCCAAGCCTCCTTCACCTGGCGGATCAGCCCGGGCTCCAGGGGCTCACCGGCGGCCATCGTCTCGCGTAGCAGTGCGGGTCGCTCGCCGAGACCGACCACGGCCATGGCCCGCCAGACGGTCGGAGGAGCACAGAACGTGGTCACACCGCGGGTGCGCAGCACGTCGAGAACGTCTTCCGCGGTACTGCGAGAGCCTTCCAGCGCCACGACGGTCGCCTCGGCGTTCCAGGGAACGAAGAACGAACTCCACGCGTGCTTCGCCCAACCGGGTGAGGACACGTTGAGATGGATATCGCCGGGCCTGACGCCGTTCCAGTACATGCCGGACAGATGCCCGACCGGGTAGCTGGTGTGCGTGTGCTCAACCATCTTCGGCTTCGAGGTGGTACCCGAGGTGAAGTAGCGAAAGACGACGTCATCGGCTCCGGTGGGGCCGTCGGGGACGAACGTGCCGGAGGCGCGCTCCGTCTCCTCGTACGGTAGCCAGCCGGCACTCGAGGCATCACCGGCACCCACGCGAACGCCCACCCAGCTACCCTCCAGGCCGTGGAATCGCCCGGTCAGCTCCGCCTCCGTGACCACATAACCGATAGCCCCCCGGGTGAGCCGGTCCTGCAACTCCGCCGGTGTTGCGGTGGTGTACGTGGGCACGACCACCGCCCCGAGTTTGACGGCGGCCAGCAGCATCTCCCAGACCTCCTGCCGGTTGCCCAGCATCACCAGGACCGGGTCGTCGCGGCGCACTCCAACGGAGCGGAGCCAGTTGGCCACCTGGGAGGACCGGGTGGCCAACTCGCGGAAGGTGAGCAGCCGGTCCGTCTCGGGCCCCCCCGGACCGACGATGCGCAGAGCCGTGCGCGGCCGACCCTGCTCGGCCGGCTCGGCGAGGGTGTCAAACCAGTCGAGGGCCCAGTTGAAGTGCTCGAAGTTGGGCCACCGGAACTCGCGGACGGCTGCGGCCCAGTCGGTGCGGTGCCGCAGTAGCACGTCGCGGGCCGCGCGGAACACTTCCGTGGGTGAAGCGGCCGCGGCCGCTTCCTGCCCGCTCATTCTGGACTCCCGGCACCGGCGGCCGCGCTGACCAGACGACGAGCGGGCCACTGTTCGTCCTCCAGGTCCGTGTCCTGCGGCTCCACTGACCGCAGGACCTCCTCTGCGATGAGGTCGGCATCCAGGTAGAAGAGGGTGGCGACTCCCGGCCTGCTGCTGCCTACCTGGGTGAACCAACGGGTGTGCTCGGTGGGGATGCCAAGAGCGTACAGACCGGGCTGCGGTTCACCACTCGCCGTACGGACGTGGAACGGGGCCGGCGTGACGTCGAGACCGCCGGTGACGAACGACTCACCGTCAGGGGACGGGATGGTGAATACACGCGCCATGCCGTCGGCGATGAGCTGCTGGGTGAGCTCGGAGGTGTCACGTCGCAGGTCGGGACTGGGTATACGGGCGTCGATGATCGTCCGCACGATGCGCTCCGATCCCTCGACCTGGGGAGACATCACCCGGAAGCCCCCGGCGCTCTCGTCGGTCTCGAACCGGGTGTCGGGACCGGCGATCTCCACGACTCCCTGGCGGATGAGGGCACGCAACTGCTCGACCCGTTCCATCGGCGGTCCCGCGGACAGCAACGAGTTCAGGGGCAGGTAGTAGCCGTGGAAATCCCTGACATGCGACTCGGGCAGCAGCCCCCCGAAGTCGACGGCTTCACGCACGATCGTACGGATGTCGCGCAGCACGTCCAGGGCGGCCTTGAGCGGGCCGTCGACGTTGCCGAGAGAGGCGGCCGCCAGGTCACGGTGCATCAACTCGAACAGCTCCTGGGTGAACTGCTCAGTGCTGCGGTAGTGACGGCCCGCGAAGGGGCGGGCAAGTGCCTCCAGATCGATCGGAGGGAGATCGCCGAGACCGGCCTCGGCCCTCAGTTCCCGCGGATCCTCGCCCCGGCGCAGTGTCGCCTCGTGTCGCTCAGCGAAGGCCTGCGCCTGAGCTGTCCCCTGCGTCACGCGGACGTGCGTGGTGAAGTAGACGTGTTCCACCTCGAGCAGCAGAAGCGGCAGGATATCTTCGGCGAAGACCAGCTGGGCGCTGCCGCCCGCCGCTCGGGCCCGGCGCGCGGCCTCCAGCGCCTGCCTGGTGAGGAACAGCGGCCGATGGCTCTGCGTGGGTTCCTTCTGGTTCCGGCCGCGGGCGGGGATGGGCAGCCCGCTGCGCGATCCGGCCACGATGTGCGGTTCCCGGCCGCTGGGCTTGTACACCAGCTCATCCCCGGGTGACCAGAGGAATCGTCCCCCCCGTCCCACGGTGAGGGACAGCATGACATCGTAGAAGGACAACCCCAAACCCCGCACGCCCACGGAGGTACCCGCCGGGATCGCCTCCTCGCTCAAGTCCATGTCGGCCGCGGAGTCCGCGCAAATGTACCGGGTGCTGGGGAAGTGATCGGTGAAGCCGAGCATACGCCGTTCGAAGGCGTCAGGTTCGTTCACGGGGTGCCCGGTGGTGAGAACGACGCGGTCGACTTCCAGGGGCTGTGAGTGCCCGGCGAAACTGAGCCGGTATCCACCGCGGGGCACCGGACGAACCGCGACGACGCGCCCGGTCACCTGGTGTAGCTCAACGTGGCTCGGAAGGCTGCGGGAGATGACCTGGCAGACGTCGTAGAGATACTCGCCGTACCGCACCCGGGGTGCGTAGTCGTTCGGTCCCAGGTAGTCCTCATCCAGGTCCTTGGCGCGTTGCGCGATCCACTGCCCCAGGGACGGCCCCGCACCGGGCCGGGCGGGCCCTTCATCCTGTTCCCCCGAGTACATGGTCACCTGGCTGATAACCGTGTTCATGGTGAACCAGGTCGGCTGGTCGGTGCGCCACACTCGTCCCGCACCGACCTGGTGTGAGTCGATGAGGTGGATGCGCACCGGCCGTGGGACGACACCGGCGGCCGCGGCCTCTTCCACCTCCACACGTGTACGTACAGCCAACCGTTCCAGTACCGCGATACCGCGAGGACCACTCCCCACGATGGCGATGGCAAGCGGACGAGAGCTTAAGGAATGTGCTGACACGGAACATCCTTGGGATGAGATGAGTGGGAAGCACGGAAGCGGGTACAGCGCGGTGAACGCCGCCCCGGGTCTCAGCGCGCCGGCAAGGCGGGAGCGGGTCCATTTCGCGAGCCCTGCCGCAGCGCCGCTTGGTCGTAAGTCTCCTGTACGTGCGAGAGCATGTTGAGCAGGTCATCTGCCTGTTGCAGACCGCCTGTGGGCGAAGCTGCAGCCCGGATCGGCATGGCCCCGGCGGAGTGCCACTGAAGGCGCCCCCGTGCGTCGATGTAGCTGCGTGAGCGCTGCGCGTTGTCGGCATGCAGGCAGTAGGGGACGTCGAGCAGGCCGCGCCCGAACGCCCTGATGAGCGCCTGACCGATGTCGGTGTGCAGCTCTCGCACAGCCTCGATCAGTGCACGCGCCTCGGCCAGCACCCCATACTCGCCGTTCTCGACAAGAAGATCTCCGCTCCGCGGCCCGGCCGCCTCACGTCCAGCAACTTCGAGTGCTTCGACGTTGTCCTCGATGGTCGGGATGCGGTACGCCTCCGCTGTGGTCTTGACGATGAGCCGCTCGGTGCCGGTGAGCGCCGCGAGGCGGGCGCTGTCCCGCAGCAGTGCCAGGGCGCCTTCGGGAGACCTCGGAAAGACACCCATGTAGGTATAGAGGACGATATGCCAGTCGGTATCCGGCAGATACTCGGCGGCGAGCTTTCTCAGCGCCAGCAGCGCCTCGGTGTCCTGGCCGGGGTGCGTCTGCTGGGCATAGCTGAGGGAGATGCTGCGGATCCCGTGCTGGCGGAAGAACAACCCCTCCAGGAGCGACAGGGCCAGTAGCAGCCCCGGTGGGCAGAGCTGGCCCAGCATGCATCCGCCAAAGCTCTCCAGGTGCGCACCCGGGTGTGCGGCCAGCAGTTCGCAGCTGCGAGCCCAGGCGTCGACTGAGTCACGCAGGGGAGTGCGGCTGTAGGGCAGGCAATACGACACGGGGCCGCCCTCCGTGGCATCGAGCCCAGCGTCCAGCAGAGACCTGATGATGCTCACGGGGTTGGCGGAGCCGTGACGCACCTGGATCGCGAAGCCGTCCGTGACCAGCCCGTCGACCAGGGCGCGGGTCACATCTGGCCCGTGGGCCACGATGGGATAGCCGTTGAGGTCTGCGCCTGAGTCAAGAGCCTGACGGGCGGACTCGTCGTCACCGACTCGGGTGTAGGAGTCGATCGTGAGGGTGCCCACCGTATGGGCTCGGGCGGCTTTCACCGCGTTCAGCCCTTCTCTCATCTGCCGCACGGTGGGAAAGCCCATGCGGGGCTGAACCACCAGGTGGCCGGCCGCGCCGGCGGAGGCCACGGCCGCGGCGAACGTGCCGTCAAGAGGGCGGTCGCGATGTGGCGTCACTGACGTCATGGCGCGCTCGCGGGCTCCAGGTCCCGTATCGAGGCACGGGAGAGGTAGCGGCGGAATTCGGCGATCCCCGAAGTGTCCTCGAAGACCGCGTCGAATCCGGCCTCCATGAGATCGGGCCCATGGGAGGTGGCCTCCACTCCTCGGACACCCAGCTTGCCGCCGATGACGACACGCAGGCCACGCAGGTCGGGCTCGCCACGCAGACGCCTGATCATGCGAGCGCCGTCCATGGCTCCGTGGCCATTGACGCTGCTGATGACCACCAGGTCGGGACGTTGTCGCAGACACTCGGCAACGAGCAGATTGTCGGGCACGCAGGAACCGAGATTGGTCACCTTATGTCCCATCTCTTCCAATAGGAGTTGGAGGAAGACGAGGTTCCAGGTGTGGGAGTCCGAGGAGACGCTGGAGACCAGTACGCGCACGCCGGAGGGGGAGGCAATAGTCGTGGGCCGTATCGCGATATCGGCACGTGGAGATGGCTGGAGTGACAAGGCAGCTCTTTCGATGGTGGTGACTTCAGGGCCGGCGATGCGGGTGAGTGGCCGCCGCCGACAGGCAAGGGGGGCGGAGCGCGCGGTCGGAGGAACACCGTCTGCTAGCTACTCCACCCCCTCCGAGTCAGGGAGCGGCGGTGATTCCGACCGGCCGGACAGCCTTCTGGGGCGTACGGGCCTCAGCGGGTCGTGTCCGGATGGCCAGCACCGTGCAGCCCGTCCGACTGGACATCTGGTGCTCGGTCCCGGGCCCTTCGACCACCAGGTCGCCCTTGACGTAGGAGATGCCGTCACTGTGGTCCAGAACGCCGTCGAGAACGAGCATCAGTTCATAGCCGAGATGTTCGTGGAAATCTCCATGAGCGCCGGGTGGGAAACGCAGCAGCAGCCCGACGGAGTCCTCGTCCCGTGACGCGTCAGGGGCCCACAGAACATGGTGCTCCACCCCGATCCGACCGGGTTCCTTCCACGGAACCCATTCGAGCTGGTCGAGCTCGAAGCCGCTGCGAAAAACATTGGGGATAACCGATACTTCGGCCATTTGTCACCTTTCCATAGTGCGCAGTTGACAGCTCCACCAGAAAGACTAGGAAGTCCGCACTCTCCCGGATGCCGTGAATCGGTGATGGCCGCCATCGGAAAAATCGATGAACGGGTGGTCTATATACCGTG
Organism: Sphaerimonospora cavernae; assembly: GCF_042435035.1. Lineage (NCBI taxonomy): Bacteria > Bacillati > Actinomycetota > Actinomycetes > Streptosporangiales > Streptosporangiaceae > Sphaerimonospora > Sphaerimonospora cavernae. The sequence goes on along the minus strand of NZ_JBHMQT010000055.1, from coordinate 113,180 downwards.
AAAGCCGCCCGCGAAAGCAGCGGACGGCTTGAGGTTGGAACTCCAGACTGATGCGCCCAGAGGTTGTGGAGGTGATTGTCCAGTGATCACGACCTGACCGGAGACTCGTCGTCTGCCGGTGTGCGTCCGGTCCGGGCGATCGCCAGGAAGGCCGGCAGGCCGGCGGCTCGGACTGGAAGCGGGCAAGGCCGAAGCCCAGCGTCGAAAGCCCCGTCGGGGAAAGCAACTGAGCGGTCCGCACTGGTTGCCGATCCGCCGCAACTGGCGCACCAGCGAGCCGGCCTCCTACCGGTGCCGGCCCGTACCTGCCGGCTTGGCCCCACTGGCTCTCGGCGAGATACGCTGCATCAGCTGAGCGGGACCTTCATCGATGGGAGAAGGGTGTCAGACGGTCGCGGTCTCTCCCGTCAGCCTGGCGGCGAGTTCACACACAACACGCACCCGCGGGGCGGTCAACTCGGTTCCGGCCCACAGAGCCCACACCGCCAGTCGCATCCGCGGGAACCAGTCAAGCACCGCGAGCCCGCTGTCTGATCCCTCCCCATGCATCGATCCAGCGGGAAGCAAAGCGATGCCGTAGCCGCTGCGCACGAGTTCGCGAGCGCTGCCGACCGAGCCGCATTCGATGACGGTGGGCTCCATGCCGTATCGCTCACGCAACTCCAGCGCCAGGTCCTGGTGTGAAGGGCAGGCCGGGTCGATCGCGAGCACCCGGACATTCCGAAGCGCCCTTTCCTTGTCTTCCGCCTGGGCCAGAGCCGTTGAGCCCACGGGGACGACCTCGATGGGTTGCAGCGATTCGACGACCACGCCGCTTGACTCCGGCGGCCGGGCCCAACTCTCGGAGTGGATTAGCGCCAGATCCACCTCGCCGTTCCGGACTGCGTCGATCAGGTCTCCGATCACCATCTGCCGCGGGGAGACATCGAGCTTCGGATGCCTGTACCGGCATTCACGTATCAGTGCCCCGACACGCTGCTCCATAAGTAAGGATGACGCACCCACGACGACACGCCCCTTTTTCTCTCCGGAGGGATCGAGGGCTCCGCTCATCTCGTCAAGAACGCCGAAAATTCGGCTGACATACTCGTGGAATATCTCTCCCGCCGCAGTAAGCCGCACCCCGTGCGGAAGACGCCGTACCAGTTGGGTGCCGACCTGAGTTTCGATTGTTCGTATATGGGAGGTGACACTCGATTGTGCATATCCAAGGCTCCGCGCAGCCTTAGTGAAACTCCCCAGACGTGCGACTTCACGGTAAGTACGGAGTTGGTAGAGCGCAAGATCGTACGTGGTCACGCGGCCTCCATGCAACGACGAATTCCCGCTATGAGAAAACAGGATCTCCGCCCGAGGGCGACCGGTCGCTCACACACAGTTGCCGAGCTAACCGACCCCCAGCCGTACGTTTTCTCCCCGTCACGAGCGAACCGGCACGCCCGTGGTCCGTCGACCGATTACAGAAGCCGATCACTCAGAGACCAACGGTAACCGATCACGTCTAACGGGGGATAGAATACGGCGCATTAGGAACCTTTTGTCAACAGGTGGATGTCAGGGCCCTGCGCGCTAACCCTACGGAAGGATCTTCATGGCCTCACACACCGAACCCACCACGTCCGCCGAGGGGGTGCCGCCTGTACGGGGGGAACCGCTCGCGCTGGAATTCGCCAACACGCTGTATGCGGAGCATGGTGTGCTTCGGGAGGGCATCGGCTCCCCAGGGGAACTGAGGCGCTGGCTTGAAGCCTGCCGCGACCGATTCGCCGTCGCACTTGACGGCGACTGCCTCGAACACATCAAAGGCGCCGACGTCCGGTTCTTCACGTTGCTGCGTGACGCCGTCCGCGGTCTCCTTCAGGCCTACGTCGACGGCTCCATTCCGAGCCCCTGGGATGTGGCCCAACTGAACCGTGCCAGCAGCATGAACTGCCTGTGGATGCTGCTGGAGTGGGCGCCTGGAGATCGGCCGACCGCGCTCGTGGCGGGGGTCGCCTCCCCGCTGCTCGGCGTGCAGGCGGAGCTCGCCCAAAGCGCTATCAAACTGCTGACCGGGGATACGGGATCGGCGGTTCGGCGCTGTTCCGCACCGGGCTGCGTGCTCTTCTTCGACCACACCCGCTCGCGCCGTGAGTGGTGTTCAACCGCGTGCGGCAACCGCGCCCGCGCGGCGCGTCACTACGCCCGGCACAACCGCAAGTGCCCGCGGACCGACGAGCACAGTGGCGACCCTGACGGAACAGCGTGAACGGTAGCCCCGACAACAGGTCCTCTTTCTAACGGCCGCGTATAGCCACTGCGTTATAACTTGTGTCGCGATGGCCTCAGCCATCTTCAGCCATCGCCAGAATCGATATCTCCCATCTGAGTACCTCTCAGTCGTGGTGTGTGATCGAGAACTAGTGTTCCCGTCGAGGCAAGACTTCGCTCAAGCGACACGCCTTGCCCCCCACCCGCCCGCATCGAGGCACGCGTCCGCATGCCTGTGGTTCGCCATGCCTCGCATCGGGTCCGCGGGTCTGGGCCATTCACTGGGTAAGCAAGTCGAGGAATCGCATGCACCGTTCACGTCTTACGCGCAGGTCCCTGTTCAAGTTGGGGGTCGCCGGTTCAGCTCTGGCCGGCGTTGTCTCGCTGACCGTGACCCCCGCGCTCCCTGCCGCGGCGGACATCAGCACCCAATCCTTCTCTCTCGGCAAGTACGACCACGTCCTGTACTGGAACCGTGTCATCCTGGATGTTTTCCGACACACCGGTGGCACGCCGGGCCCGCTGACTCGGGGCGGCGCCATGATGAACCTCGCCGTTTACGACGCGGTGAACTCCGTCTTCCCGATCGGCAAGCCCTATCTGACCAAGGACCCGGCTGCCTTCGGTGCTGTCGGAGCACTGAACACCGCGATCGACTACGCTGCGTACACGGCGCTGAAGAGCGCTTTCCCGAGCTATCCCACCCCCGACCTCGACACCAAGCTCAACACCGCCCTGGCGATGCCGGACTTCGGCTCGACGTCGGACAAGAACAAGGGGCGCCTGCTCGGGATAAAGACCGCCAACGCGATCATCGCGGACCGGACGGGCGACGGATCTGAAGACACGACTCCCTATGTCCCCACCATCGAGCCGGGTCACTGGCGCCCGGACCCGGCCCGCCCAGCCGGCGGGGCGAACTGGGGGAAGGTCAAGCCTTTCGCCCTCACCTCCGGCTCCCAGTTCCGGCCGGGTCCCATCGGAGGGTTCACCAACGCTGAGCAGATGCTGAAGAGTCCCGAGTACGCCGCGCAGGTCAACGAACTCAAGGCCATCGGCGGCAGGACCTCGACCGCCCGGACCGCCGACCAGACCCAGGCCGCCCACTTCTGGGCCAATGACATCGAGGGCACGTACAAGCCTGTGGGCCAGCAGTACGACCACACCATCGCGGTTTACACCAAGTACCGTCCGTTCGGCACCTCGTTCAACAGCGCCAAGCTGTTCGCTCTGACCTCCATCGCCCTCGCCGACGCGGGCATCGCAGTCTGGGACTCCAAGTACAGCACCGACTGGGACGTCTGGCGGCCCGAGCACGCCATCAACCTTGCCGATCAGGTGCCCAACCCTGCGATCACCCCCGACCCCAGTTGGAAGCCGCTGGAGCAGGACCTGGCCGGGAACAGCTTCAGCCCCAGCTTCCCGACCTATACCTCCGGGCACTCTGGCATCGCGGCCGCGTGGGCGGGCATCCTGCGCAACTACTTCGGAACCGACTCGCTGTCCTTCACCGGCGCCACCGATGACCCCTTCGCCCAAGGCGTGACCCGGTCGTTCTCCAGCCTGAGCAGCGCGGCGAAGGAGAAGGCAGACAGCCGCAAGTGGCTCGGTGTGCACTTCGAGTGGGACAACGCCGCCGCCTTGGAGTTGGGCTACAAGGTCTCCGACTACGTGTACGCCAACGTGCTGAACTGAGCCCAGCATCAATCACTCGGGCGCCGCGGCACGAGCCGCGGCGCCCGCTCACTCTGGCGGGTCGCCGACGAACCTCCGGCTGTACCGGGCGACCCGCACGCGGTTGCCACAACCCACAGTGCACCATTCGCGTCGTGGATGACTCTTGATGAAAAAGAGGACGCACCCCGGCGCCGAGCAAGCTCGCAGGCCGACTGCCGAGGCTCCGGCGAGCAGCCGCACACCCTCCTGCGCGACGACACCCAGCGCGACAAGACGGGGGTCGGCCTCACCCCACCTGCGCAGCGCCACGAATGGATCCGCCGGGTCCAGTTCATCCCAGTGTGCCGACAACTGGGCGGTTCGGTTGACCAGCCCCACCGCCGCAGCGCTTGGCGCCGTGCCATCCGTCCGTGCGGTTGCGAGGGCGCGCAGCGCCCGGCGCAGGACACGGAACCGACTCAGGTGATCGCCGCTGGCGGGAGCCACGTCTCGCAGGGCGGCACCCAGCGAAGCATCGAAGTTGTCCTGATGTAGCGCAAACCACTTGTCCAGATCCTCGGGGACGCACAGCGCGTCGACCACCGAGCCCCGCATCCCACCTTTGACGTACGTGGTGTTCACCAACTCTAGAGGAAGGGGCTCACCGATCAGCGGAAGATCGTCGATCGTCCCGCAGGCTCGGTGCTGCTCCGCCGACTCGCTCATCACTCCATCCTGGCGTTTCGATCCCGCTCCCGCCACAGTCTCCTCCGGCGGCGGGCACCGGAGGAGACCGCCGCCACAGGAATATCTTGCTCCGGCAGCCGACACCCTGCTATATCTAGCTAATGCTTAGATCTTCATTTATGCATTAGGTCGCCTCAGCTCTTGTCGAGACTCCCGTAAGGAATCCACATGGTCGACACGCAGCTTTCCTCCATCACGAAGACCAGCCGCGTCCGTGTACAACTGCACGGGAAGGCGCCCGCCAGGAACCCGGCCGCGGCGATCGGCGTCGCCACGGCGGCCGGCGTGGTCGGTCTGACACTCCTGGTCGTGATCGGCGAGATCCTGAACCAGCCCGTGCTGATCCCTCCCCTCGCCGCGAGCGCGGCTCTCGTCTTCGCGGCTCCCACACTCCCCTTGGCCCAGCCTCGTAGCGTCATCGGCGGGCAGCTGATCTCCGGTGCGGTAGGCCTGATCTGTCTGGCCGCCATCGGCAACTCCCTGTGGTCGGCTGGTGTGGCCGGAGGTCTTGCCATCGGGGCCATGGCCCTGGCGCGAGCTCCGCATTCCCCCGCTGCGGCCACCGCGGTCATCGCGGTTCTCACTGAACCCCCTGCCATGAGTTTCCTCGCCCTGCTGGCGCTGGCCACGCTCGTCCTCGTCGCGGTCGGCATCGCTGCCGGCCGCATGGGCAAGACTGCCCGCTATCCCGCCTACTGGTGGTAGGAGCCGCTCATGACCAGCCGCTATGCGCAGTTGCTGTTCACCGAGGAGGTACAGCGCCACCAGCGGATGCACGGCAGTCGCACCGCATACGCACGTATGGCGGCCAGCGCCGAGGATGCGGACCGCCTCGGGCCGGAGGAGATGATGTTCGTCTCCAGCGTGGACACCTTCTTCATCGCCAGTGCCGGTTCCACCGGTTGGCCCTACGTCCAGCACCGCGGAGGTCCGGTCGGCTTCCTCCAGGCTCTGGACGACTCCACTCTGGGCTTCGCGGACTTCCGCGGAAACCGGCAGTACATCACCACGGGTAACCTGGACGCGGACAATCGAGTGTCACTGCTGCTCATCGACTACCCCTCCCAGACCAGACTTAAGATTGCCGGGTGGGCTCGTCCCGTCGCCTCCGAGCCGCATCCGGACATCGCCGAGCGCCTGCGCCCTCGTGAGTACCGGGCCATCGTCGAACGCCTCATCCTCATCAAGGTCGAGGCCTACGACTGGAACTGCCCGCAACACATTGTTCCTCGCTACAGCATGGAAGAACTGCGGCCCGCTGTGGAGTCGCTCCAGCAGCGAGTAGCACACCTGGAAAGGGAGAACGCGGAGTTGAGACGACAGCGATGACGTCGCGGTCGGCGCGCTTCCACCACCGTTCGGGGCACGCGGCCGAAGATGAACTACTCGTGTTCAGTCCTTGGGAACGGGTTCTCCTCACCGACGTCGTCGGCGTCGATGATGTGGTACGCGTAGCCCTGCTCGGCGAGGAAGCGCTGCCGGTGGGCGGCGAAGTCCTGGTCGACGGTGTCACGGCTGACGATCGAGTAGAAGCGCGCGCCGCCGCCGTCGGCCTTCGGCCGCAGCACGCGGCCGAGCCGCTGCGCCTCCTCCTGACGTGAGCCGAAGGTGCCGGAGACCTGGATGGCCACGGCCGCCTCCGGCAGGTCGATGGAGAAGTTGGCCACCTTCGACACCACAAGGACCTGGATCTCCTTGTCGCGGAACGCCTGGAACAGGCGCTCCCGCTCCCGGACCCGAGTCTCTCCCTTGATCACGGGCGCGTCGAGGTGCTCGCCCAACTCGTCGAGCTGGTCGATGTACTGCCCGATGACCAGGACCTGTTCGCCCGCGTGCCGCCGTACCAGCGCCTCGGCCACCCGGTTCTTCGACGGGGTGGTCGCGCAGAAGCGGTAGCGCTCGTCGGCCTCGGTCATGGCGTAAGCCAGCCGTTCCTCGTCGCTGAGCGTCACCCGCACCTCGACGCACTCGGCCGGCGCGATCCAGCCCTGGTTCTCCATCTCCTTCCACGGCGCGTCGTACCGTTTCGGCCCGATGAGCGAGAAGACGTCGCCCTCGCGGCCGTCCTCGCGTACCAGGGTGGCGGTCAGGCCGACCCGGCGACGCGCCTGGAGATCGGCCGTCATCCGGAAGATCGGCGCGGGCAGGAGGTGCACCTCGTCATAGACGATCAGCCCCCAGTCGCGGGCGTCGAACAACTCCAGGTGCCGGTACGCACCCTGCCGTCTCGTCGTCATCACCTGATAGGTGGCGATGGTGACCGGGCGGATCTCCTTCTTCGTCCCGGTGTACTCGCCGATCTCGTCCTCGGTCAGCGAGGTGCGCTTGATCAGCTCCTGCTTCCACTGGTGGGCTGAGACCGTGTTGGTGACCAGGATGAGCGTGGTGGCCTGCGCGTGCGCCATCGCCGCGGCCCCGACGATCGTCTTGCCCGCGCCGCAGGGCAGCACGACCACGCCCGATCCGCCGTTCCAGAACGCGTCCGCGGCCTCCTTCTGGTATGGCCGCAGCGTCCAGCCCTCCTCGCGCAGCGCGATCGGGTGATGCTCGCCGTCCACGTACCCGGCGAGGTCCTCGGCCGGCCAGCCGAGCTTGAGTAGCAGTTGCTTGATGTTGCCGCGCTCGGAGGGATGCACGGCGACCGCGTCGGGGCTGAACCGCTCACCCAACAGCGGCTGCACCTTCTTGGAGCGCAGCACCTCCTCCAGGACGGCGCGGTCGGTGGCGGTGAGGGCCAACCCCTGGGTCGGATGCTTCTCCAACCGCAGCCGGCCGTACCTGGCCATCGTCTCGGCGACGTCGACCAGCATCGCGTGCGGCACCGGATAGCGGCTGTAGGTGATCAGCGCGTCGACGACCTGCTCGGCGTCGTGCCCCGCGGCCCTGGCGTTCCACAGCGCAAGCGGGGTCACCCGGTAGGTGTGGACATGCTCGGGGGCGCGCTCCAACTCGGCGAACGGCGCGATCGCCTTGCGGCACGCGTCGGCCAGCTCGTGATCGACTTCGAGCAGCAGCGTCTTGTCCGACTGGACGATCAGCGGCCCGTTCATCCCGGTCATGTCGATGCCCACTCCCCCCTCGTACGGCTGACGCCTATCCAACACGAGACCGGGCCGAATCAGTCCCGGCTCGGGGAATCTCGGCCGGGGCCGGAGATGCCGGTGATCCGATGGAGGGCGAAGCGGTGGATGGTGGCTCGGGCCTCGTCATAGGCGGTGAGGTAGCCGCCCTCCACCCTGGCCGGTTCGAGGATGCGGCTGATGGCATGCCCCTGTGAGTCGAGGTAGCCGATCCTGACCCGCGAACCCTGCCTGATCGCCTCCCGGAGCGCCTCGATCGTGGCGCTCGACGGAGACCGCGGCACCTCGCCCTCGGGGGCCCGCTCGGGGTGCCGATGCGCCAGGCGCGCCTCATCACCGGCCCGTACGGCCCGGACGGCGGCGGCCACCATGTCGGCCTCCGGCCGTACCGGGGCCGGGGCCCGGGTGATCGGCGGGCCCTCGGTCCGCCTGGCATCGGCCCTCGTCACCAGGACGTCGCCGTCGCTCGACTCGGCCATCGGCGCGTAGCCCATCGCGCGCAGCGAGTCGACCAGCGCGGCCCGCGACGTCCTGGACGCCAGCACGGTCGGTGCGAGCCGCCGCAGCCGCAGCAGTGCGGCCCGCCGGTCGGCGAGCACCTCATCGAGGATCGCCGGATCATCACAGCGGACGTAGGCGGAGGCGGTGCCGACCCGGATGCGTCCGTGCCGCCGAGCCACGTCGGTCACCAGGTAGCGCAGCGGCTGGGGGACCGGCGTGGCCGAGTGCCGTTCGAGCATGGCGATCAGTTCGTCCGCCGACTGCCCGGCGTCGAGTGCCCGCCTGATCGACGCCTCGCGAAACCGGTAGACGGTCGCGCCTCCCTTCGACTCCACGTCGGCCATGAGCGCGAGCCCGCGCTGGAGGTCGGTGGTGAGCGGTCCCGGCGCCACGGCCGTGAGATCGGCCTGCAGCAGCACGTGGTCCACCGGCTGGGGCAGCAGCGGCGCGAGCGATTCGGCCGCCGCACGACGACGGTCGGCACCCGGCCCGGCACCCAGCGCGGCTTCCAGAGCCGCACCGTGCGCCGACAGCGCGCCGAGCCCGGTCATCCCGAGTTGCTCGGCCTCGCGCAGCGTGAACTCGACGACCCGGTCGAGGTCGGCCACCCGCTGGCGCGGCCGTTCCCACGCCAGCCCGGCCAGCACGGACTCGACGGTGGGCGCGACGCCGGCCGCCGACGCGAGCACGCCGAGCACCCGCGCACGCACCCGCGCGGCGCCCGCCCGGCGCAGGTCCGGATGCAGGGCGTTCAGCGGCCGGTCGCGCTCGTCGCGCTCGCCGATCAGGCCGGGCACGCGGTCCATGCCCGCCCAGGCGGCCGCCAGCTCGACCCACCGGTTCTCGGTGACCCTGACCCGCCACGAGTCGTAGACGTCGGTCGGCAGCCACTCCCCGTCTCCGGCCGCGACCAGCCCCGCCGCGTGCGCGACCTCCACCACCAGGCCGGCGACCCACTCGGGCACGTCGAGGACCTGTGTGACGCGCTTCAGATCCCGTACGGCCAGGCCGCCGGCCCGCAGGACCCCGGGCGGGTCGGTGCTCCACCACTCGCACAGTTCCTCGACGGTACGGGTGAACGTGAACGCCTGCCCGGCGGCCGTACGGTCGGCGCGGCCCCGGTCGCGTACGGCACCGGCCGGCTCGGGCGGGCAGGGGGACAGATCATGGTGGATGCGGCCGCCCCGCAGGACCAGGGCGACCTCGCGGGGAAGTGTTACGGTCTCCTCCCCGGTCGCGCCGAGCAGGCCCCGGGCGAGGAGCTGATCGATGGGCGACCGGGCGGTGGCGACGGTCACCTCGCGCCGGGCGTTGGGCAGCTGCCCGTTCGCCGGACCCCAGATGAGACCCTTGAGCGCGGCGCGGGCCTGGGGCGGCACCTCTTCGACGAGGTGGGCGACCGTCGCGGGATCGGACAGCCGGGCGGTCAGCCGTTCCAGCGAAGTGCCGCCGGTCCGCTGCGGTCTGTTGTGGTCGACGCCCGTTCCGGCCGGTGTTCCGGGTGGCATTCCCGGTGGCGTTTCGGGTGGTATTGCGGGGGACATTCCGGCGAGCATGGCCTCGATCTGCTCGGGCGGGTGATGGCGGAAGACCTCCGCGGCGGGTGGCCCGAGCCCGGCCGGAGGGTCGAGAGCCTCCGGAACTCCCGGCGCCGGCAGCGGAACGACCGAGTCCGCGTCGGAGTCTCGGGGCTCGGTGTTGTCTCGGGGCTCGGCGTTGTCTCGGAGTTCGGCGTTGCGAATCGGGACGTCGTAGATCAGGGCGCTTTCCCGAAGCCGTTCGAGTGCCGCTTCGAGTGCGGCTTCGAGTGCCGCTTCCAGCGTCGTTCCGTTGAGTGCGGGATCCCCACCCTCACCGGCCGTGCCGTACGAGGCCCGGGCCAGCAGCGCGCGCAGGGAGCCGTGGTCGGCGGGGCACGGCCGCGCGACCACGAGGGTTTCGAGCACGGACAGTGCGAACCGGTCGAGCCGGTCGAGCGCCCGGCTGAGGGCGGAGGGGCTGCTCGCGCGGGCGGCGAGGCTCTCGATGTTGGCGGGAACGGGCGTGACGAGTTCCGGCCGTGCCGTCACGAGCGCCCTGAGCTGCTCGTCGGAGCGGCCGCGCAGCCACTCGGTGAACCCCTCGCCCTTCATCCTTTTAATCGTATGGCCGGTCTTCTGGGCGAGGCTTCTGATTCCCGTCCGGTAGATGGGTCCACGAGGGCCCCTTGTGGGCATAACCTACATCCATCACCTTCACGACAGTCTGAACGAGGTCAGCTCTGTGCCGAGTGGCAAGGTCAAGTGGTACGACGCCGACAAGGGTTTCGGTTTTCTCACGCGCGATGACGGCGGCGAGGTCTTCGTGCATTCCTCCGCGCTGCCCAAGGGCGTGGAAGCGTTGAAGCCCGGGCAGAAGGTCGAGTTCGGTGTGGCCGAGAGCCGCCGAGGTCAGCAGGCGCTTTCGGTCAGGCTGGTCGAACAGCCGCCTACCTTGGCCAGGCCCCCGAGAAGCAAGGCCAAGCGGAAGAAGCCGGACGAGTTGGTCGTCATCGTCGAGGATCTGATCAAGTTGCTCGACGACATCTCCAACTCCTATCAGCGGGGCAAGCATCCGGACGCGGTCCACGCCAAGAAGGTCGCCACCGTGCTGCGGGCCGTCGCCGACGACCTGGACGCCTGAGCCCGAGCCCGAGCCTCCGGCCTTTCTGGGAGTCGAGGGGAAGTTTGGTCTCGGCGTGGGTGAAAATGGAGTGTGAGTCGAACCCGAATCCGTAGCACTCCAGTCGATGCGGCCTGTGCGGCGGCGGTAGATCTCGCCCGTGAGGCCGCCGAGGTGATCGCGCGCCCCGGCGAGGTGGGGGAGCACCTGGGCTTCGACAACGAGGGCGACCGGGTCGTGACCCATTACTTCGAATGCCTGGACCGGGCCTACCAGGGGTGGCGTTGGGCGATCACCGTGGCCCGCGCCTCGCGTGCCCGTAACGTGACCGTGAGTGAGACCGTGCTGCTGCCCGGGGCCGGCGCGCTGCTGGCCCCGCGCTGGGTGCCGTGGAACGAACGGCTGCGCCCGGGTGACCTAGGCGTGGGCGATCTGCTGCCTGTCGAGGCGGACGACGATCGGCTGGTCCCGGGGTACACGGCGACCGACGACGAGACCGACCGCCAGGCGGTGTTCGAGCCCGGTATCGGCCGGGCCCGCGTGCTGTCGCCCGTCGGCCGCGACCTCGCCGCACACCGCTGGCGCGCGGGGGAGCCGGGACCGGACGCGCCGATCGCGCACGCCGCTCCCGCGCAGTGCTCCACCTGCGGGTTCTACTGGCCGCTCGCCGGCGCCCTCGGCCACGCCTTCGGCGTGTGCACCAACGAGTACGCCCCGGACGACGGCCGGGTCGTCGCCGTCGACCACGGCTGCGGCGCCCACTCCGAGGCGACCACGGTCCCCTCGATGGTCACGGAACCCGCGCCCCCGATCCTCGACGACATGGGCTACGACCTGATGGACCAGTCCTGATCATGTTCGATTGCGCGCGCCTGCGTGAGACGGTCCTCGCGGCATGGACGGCCTCCCCGGCCCGGTTCCGTGAGGACGCCAACGCCGAGGAGGACTTCGCGCTCGGCGGTTACCGCGACCGGCTGGTCGTGGAGCTGGCCCAGAACGCCGCCGACGCGGCGTTGCGCGCCGGTGTGCCCGGCCGTCTGCGGCTGGAGCTACGCGACGGCGTGCTGCTGGCCGCCAACGTCGGCGCGCCGCTCGACGCGGCGGGCGTCGAGGGCCTGAGCACGCTGCGGGTCTCCGGGAAGCGGGACGAGGCCGGGACCGCCGGCCGGTTCGGCGTCGGTTTCGCCGCGGTGGTGTCGGTCACCGACGCCCCCGCCATCGCCTCCCGTGAGTCGGGTGGCGTGCGCTGGTCCCGGGACGAGACGGCCGCGCTCGTCGCCGCCCGCCCCGAACTGGCCGCGGAGCTGGCCGGCCGCGAGGGGCACGTGCCGCTGCTGCGCCTGCCGTTCTCCGATGAATCGATCGAGGGTCTGGCCGGCGGAGTCCCCGACGGCTTCGACACGGTCGTACGGCTCCCGCTGCGCGACGAGGCGGCCGAGCAGGCCGTACGGCAGATGCTGGAGGAGGCCGGCCCGGCGCTGCCGCTGGCGATGCCGGCGTTGAAGGTCATCGAGATCGAGGTCGAGGGCCGGAGCCGTACGATCTCGGCCGAAGGCCGGCACGTGGTCGCCGAGTCCGGCGTCTTCATGCCCGAGCAGGTGGCCGAGCTGTTCGCCGACCGTCCCACCGAGGAGCGGGCCCGGCCGTACTGGGAGGTCCGCTGGGCCGTACGGCAGCAGCCCGGCGAGGCGCGCGGCGGTGACGTTCGTGACGTCCCGCGCGTCGTGCACGCGCCGACGCCGAGCGACGAGCCGCTCGACCTGCCCGCGCTGCTCATCGCCACGTTCCCGATGACGACCGACCGACGGCACGTCGCCCCGGGACCGCTCACGGACTTCCTGGTCCAGCGGGCGGCCGAGGCGTACATCCGGCTGCTGGGCGAGCTGCCGAGGACACCTGAGCTGCTCGACCTCGTGCCCGGAATGATGGGCAAGGGGGCGCTCGACGCGGCGATCCGCCGCGAGATCATCCGGCTGCTGCCGGACACGCCGCTGCTGCCCGCCATCGGTGCGGCCGATCCCGTGCCGGGAAACCAGGCGCGTGCGGTCCTCGGCTCGGCCGAGTTCCTGGAGAAGATCAGCGGTGTCGTCCCCGGGCTGCTGCCCGCCGGGTGGGCGTCCCGCCATCCGGCGCTGACCACGCTCGGCGTCCGGCGGGTGGAGCTCGCCGACGTGGTGGACATGCTGACCGGCGATGCCGTTGAGGATCGGGATCCGGCGTGGTGGCGGTCGCTGTACGAGTCGCTGCCGGCCGACGACCTGGAGGCGATCGCCGCGGTCGCGGTGCCGCTCGCCGACGGCCGCCTGGTGCGAGGCGCGCGCGGCACGCTCATCTTGTCCGGCGCTGTCGACTCAACTGTGATCGGCACTGTGATCGGCACTGCGATCGACACGGCGATCGACCCTGCCGCGCTCGCGCCGCTCGGGCTGCGGATCGTGCACCCCGACGCCGCTCATCCGCTGCTGCTGCGCCTGGGCGCGGCCGAGGCGACGCCGAGGACCGTGCTCGACGACCCGCTCACCCACGCCGCGGTGGCCGAGTCGCTGCACAGCGCCGATCCCGAGCCGGTGGCGCAGGCCGTGCTGGCCCTGGTCGAGGCCGCCGGGCTGACCGCGGGGGAGGCGCCATGGCTGGCCGACCTCGCGCTGCGCGGCGCGGACGGCGAACTCTACGCGGCGGGCGACCTGCTGCTGGCCGAGGGGTCGCTGGCGGGCCTGATCGATCCCGACGTGCCGTTCGGCGTGGCCGCGCCGGAACTGGTGACGAGGTTCGGGCCGAACGTGCTGGCGGCCGCGGGCGTGCTCGACGGGTTCGCCGTCGTCAACGACGCCGACGTGCTGCTCGACCCGGCCGACTGCGATCACGATCTCGATCTCGAGGACGAGTGGCTGGAGGCGGTCCTCGATCTCGTGCACGACCAGCTTCCCGATCTCGACGTGCCGCCGGTCGCGCCGGAGTTCACCGCTGTCCGCGACCTGGAGTACGTCGCGGACTGGCCGGCCGCGCTGGCGCTGCTGTCGAGGCCGCCGCTGCGTGCCGCCCTGCGCCCGCTGCGGGTGGTCGCCGCCGGGCAGACCGTGGAGGTCCCGTCGTACACGGCGTGGTGGCTGTCTCGCCATCCCGTGCTCGGCGGCAGGCGTCCCACCTCGCTGCGGCTCCCCTCGGGCGACCCGCTGCTGTTCGGCCTGTACGGCGACGCCCCCGCGGGGATCGACGAGGCCGCGCTGGAGTTGATCGGCGTCAGGTCGACGCTCGACGCCTTGCTGTCGTCGCACGGTGGGCCGGACGAGCTGCTCGACCTGCTGGCCGATCCGGCCGTCGAGGTCGACCGGGCGCAGTTGCGCGCCCTGTGGATCGCACTCGCCGCCGTCGACCCGGCCGGGGTCGGCCCGCCGGATGCGGTCCGAGCCGTACAGAAGGGCTCGATCGTCGTGGCGGAGGTCGGGGAAGGGCCGGGCCCGGTCGTCGTGGAGGCCCCCGACCTGCTGCCGCTGGTAGCCGACCGGCCGCTGGTGCTCGCGCCGTTCGACCTGGCCGAGGCGCTGTCCGAGGTGCTCGACCTGCCGCTGGTCGGCGAGATCGTCACCGGTTCTGTCACCTCATCCGGAGGCGAGCGACCAGTCCCGGAGGAGGTGCGCTCGCTGCTTCCGTCGGCCCCGCCGACCTACGTCGAGCACGAGAACCTGCTGGTCGACGGGGTTCCGGTGCCGTGGCGGTTCTTCGAGGGCAAGGTCCACGCTTCGGGGGTCGAGGGCCTGGCCCGCGGGCTCGCGTGGGCGTCCGGACAGTGGGGCGACCGACTGGCCGTGGCCGCGCTCCTGCGCGATCCCGGCCGGGTGCCGCTGCTGCTCGCCGAGGCCGACCTTGATCCGGTCACTTCACTCTGACTGGTCGCGTCGGCGGGAGTCACGGCGGCGGACGTAGAGGAGGCCGAACACGCCCAGCCCGATGCCGACGACGCAGGTCCAGATCGGGCGGCCGTCCGCCGGCCGGACGACCAGCAGAACCACCACGAGGGCGACGGCCCACAGCCCCGTGCCCACAAGAATCGTGGGAGTGTCGCGGGTCTGCAGCGGCTGGGGGTCAGGCCGACGTGGCTGGGTCACGTGAAGCAGTTTACGCGGCGGTTCACAGGTCATGCCCTGCTGCGACAAATCGGTCACGGTGCCACTACGCTGCTTTCCTGCCCCTTTTCGCAGGTGGTATCCGCCTGACCCGCTGCGGCTAGTGAGTGAGACCGTGACCAAACCCCTCAATCCCCTTGATCGTTTCTTCTTCATATCGGCGCGTGGTTCGACCATCGGCCAGGAGGTCCGCGGCGGCTTCGCCACGTTCTTCACGATGGCCTACATCGTCGTGCTCAACCCGATCATCATCGGTACGGCCGCGGACAAGACCGGCCAGTTCCTCGGGGGCGGCGAAGCCCCCAACCTGCCCCTGGTGGCGGCCGCCACGGCGTTCGTGGCGGGCATTCTGACGATCGCGATGGGCGTGTTCGGCCGGGTGCCGTTCGCGCTGGCGGCCGGGCTCGGCCTGAACGCGTTCGTGGCGTTCGGCATCGCGACCCAGATGTCGTGGGAAAGCGCGATGGGCCTGGTCGTGCTGGAGGGCATCGTCATCGCGATCCTCGTGGTGACGGGCTTCCGCACGGCCGTCTTCCACGCGATCCCGGCCCAGCTCAAGACCGCGATCAGCGTCGGCATCGGCCTGTTCATCGCGCTGATCGGGTTCGTCGACGCCGGGTTCGTACGGCGCATTCCGGATGCGAGCAACACTACGGTCCCGGTCAAGCTGGGGGTGGCCGGCACCGGGTCGCTGACCGGATGGCCGACCTTCGTCTTCGTGATCGGCCTGCTCATCATGGCGTTCATGGTCGCCCGCAAGGTCAAGGGCGCGATCCTGCTCGGCATCGTCGGCACGACCGTGCTCGCGATCGTCGTGGAGGCCATCGCCAAGCTGGGCCCGCAGGTCGCCGAGGGCAAGCCCGCGAACCCCGACGCGTGGTCGCTGATCGTCCCGACGTGGCCGTCGAAGGTGTTCGAGTTGCCGGACCTGTCGCTGCTCGGGCGGTTCGACCTGCTCGGAGGTTTCGCCCAGATCGGCGGACTCGCCGCCGTGATGTTCGTCTTCACGCTCATGCTCGCCGACTTCTTCGACACGATGGGCACGATCGTCGGCGTCGGACGCCAGGCCGGCCTGGTCGGCCCGGACGGCACCGTCGAGCGCACCCGCGAGATCCTGCTGGTGGACTCGCTCGCCGCCGCGGCGGGCGGCGCGGCGAGCGTGTCGTCGAACACCACGTACGTCGAGTCGGCCGCCGGCGTCGGCGAGGGCGCCAGGACCGGACTGGCCAGCGTGGTCACCGGCCTGCTGTTCCTGCTGGCGATGTTCTTCGCGCCGCTGACCGAGATCGTGCCGTTCGAGGCGGCGACTCCGGCGCTCGTGATCGTGGGCTTCCTCATGATGACCCAGATCAAGGAGATCGACTTCAGCGACTTCGAGATCGCGATCCCGGCGTTCCTCACGATCGTGCTGATGCCGTTCACCTACTCGATCACCGCGGGCATCGGCGCCGGCTTCGTCAGCTTCATCGCGATCAAGGCCTTCCGAGGCAAGATCCGGGAGATCCACCCGCTGATGTGGATCGTGGGCGTGCTGTTCGTCGTCTACTTCACGCTGGAGCCGATCAAGAGCCTGCTCGGCGTCGGCTGACGGGAGCCCGAGGGCGTACGGCGCGGCCGCCATGGTGAGGTGATCACCATGGCGGCCGTTCCATGTTGGTCGACGAGGTCGGTGGGTCGGGGGAATGCCCGCGTGTGCGGTATAGTTAGCAAAGGTAATGACCTATGCTAACGAACCCAGAGAATCTGCGCAGCGATGCGGGGCTCGCCGCGGCGCTGCGCGTGTCACTCGCGCGACTGACGCGGCGGCTGCGCAGGCAGGCCGCCCACCACTCGCTGACGCCCACCCAGTTCGCGACGCTGTCCGCGGTCGGGCGCCACGGCGCCATCACCCCTGGCGAGTTGGCGGAGCACGAGAAGGTGCAGCCGCCTTCGATGACCCGCGTGATCGCCAAGCTGGTGGAGCGGGGCGTGCTGGAGCGCAGGCCGCATCCGACCGACCGGCGCCAGGTGACGGTCAGCCTGACGGACCAGGGGGCGGTGCTGCTCAAGGAGGAGCGCCGCGCCAAGGAGGCGTGGCTGGCGCAGCGGATCAGGGAGCTGACGCCGGAGGAGAGGACGACACTACGGGCGGCGGCGCCGATCCTGGAGAAGCTCTCCAAGATGTAGGGGGCCGGGAGGTAGGGGGGATGTTCCGCTCGCTGCGGAACCACAACTACCGGCTGTTCGCCGTCGGCGGCGTCGTCTCCAACACCGGCACCTGGATGCAGCGGACCGCACAGGACTGGCTCATCCTCGATCTCACCCGCGGCAGCGGCTCGGCCCTCGGCGTGACGGTGGCGCTGCAGTTCCTCCCCGTGCTGCTCTTCGGGCTGTGGGGCGGCATCGTCGCCGACCGCTATCCCAAGCGCCGCGTGCTCGTCGTGGCCCAGTCCCTGCTCGGCCTGCTCGCGCTGATGATGGGCGTCCTCGTGGTGACCGGCACGGCGCAGGTGTGGCATGTCTACGTCATGGCGTTCCTGCTGGGCCTGGTCGCCTGCGTCGAGGTGCCGACCCGGCAGTCGTTCGTCGTGGAGATAGTGGGCCGCCGCGACCTGCCGAACGCCATCGCGCTGAACAGCTCGTCGTTCAACCTCGCCAGGATCGTTGGTCCGGCCGTGGCGGGTGTCCTGATGTCCTGGACGGGCACCGGGCAGATCTTCCTGCTGAACGCCGCCTCGTTCCTGGCGGTGATCGCCGGGCTGCTACTGATGCGGCCGTCGGAGCTGCACACCCCCGAGCCCGTCCCACGGGCCAAGGGCCAGCTCAGGGAGGGCCTGCGGTACGCCGCCGGTCGGCCCGAGTTGCTGCTGCCGCTGCTGATCGTCGCGTTCGCGGCGATATTCACCCAGAGCCTGTCCACCGGCATAGCGCTGATGGCCAGGCAGGTCTTCGGCGCCGGGGCCTCCTCGTTCGGCATCGCGTCCAGCGCGTTCGCCGTGGGGGCGTTCGGCGGCGCGCTGCTGGCGGCCAAGCGGGTCAAGCCCAGCCGGCGGTTTCTGATCGCGGGCGCACTGTGCTTCGGCGTGTTCCAGATCGCCGCCGGATTCGCCCCCGCCTACTGGGCGTACCTGCTGCTGCTCGTCCCTGCAGGGATGGCCGTGATCACGGTGAACACGACGGCGAACACGTTCGTACAGCTCGGCTCCTCGCCAGAGATGCGCGGCCGGGTCATGGGGATGTACGTGCTGGTGGTGACCGGGGGAGCGCCGATCGGGGCGCCGCTGGTGGGCTGGCTGGCCGAGCTGGCCGGTCCCCGGGTGGCCGTGGCGACCGCCGGGGTGCTGACCGTCGTCGGTGTCGGCCTGGCCGTACTGCTGACCCGGGCGATCGCTTCGCGTGCCGTCACACGCGAGGGGGCATCGCGTGACCGGGTGGGGGGACAATCGCCGGGTGAGCAGATTGTTCGTGGCGCTGCTGCCTCCGCCTGAGGCTCTGGCGGAGGTCGCCACGGCGGTCGAGCCCGTCCGCGCCGGCTGGCCCGAGCTACGCTGGATCGATTCGACGCTGTGGCATGTGACGCTCGCCTTCCTCGGCGAGGTGCCCGATCAGGCGCTGCCCGAGTTGAGCGTACGGCTGGCCCGGGCGGCCGCCCGATACCGGCCGGTCACGCTGTCCTTCACCGGGGCGGGAGCGTTCCCGTCGGCTTCACGTGGGCGGGTCTTCTGGCTCGGCCTCGACGCCGTGCCGCCGCTGCCGAGGCTGGCCGACTCGGTCGCCGCCGGCGCGCGGCGGGCGGGGGCCAAGGAGACCGACCGGAAGCGGTTCCATCCCCATCTGACCTTGGCCCGCTCGCGCTACGGCGACGACCTGCGGGACCTGGTCGGCTCGCTGAGCTCGTTCAGCGGCCTGCGGTGGCGGGCCGACGCCGTACACCTGGTCCGCAGCCACCTCGGCTCGTCCGTACGCTACGAACCCCTCGAGGCGTACCCGCTAGGGGAATGACCCTCAAGGGTCGCCGTGAACGGCTCGCAGAAGCCTCGAAACGTCCGCGACGCCATCTGCCGCGAGGACCACTCAAATAGTCCGGGCCGGTCCCTCGCCATGGGTGAGGTGACTCTCCGCAACCATGCGATCGGCCTGCCCCGCCTGATCGGCTGGGACGAAATCGCAACGGCCACCGACCGCCGCCGAGCACATCCCGACCACGGCCTTCAGCTACTCCGTCGCACGAATCGAGGACGCAGTGGTCCCGGTCAACGGCCCTGTGACGGCCCTGTTGAGGGCTGTGGCATATGTAGGACCATTTCCATCCTGTGAGGAATTGACTCTTTATGTGTAATCGATACAATCTTGGTGTCGACGCTGCGGGTCAGATTTCCACGGCCGACCCGCAGCGCGGCGTTGACACAACCGAAAAGATACATCGGTGGAGCACAAAATGGGATCCCGCCTGATCCGTGGTGCGGCCGTTCTGGCTGGCAGCATGTTGGCGGTGGGCGCGCTGACGCCGTCGCTGGCAGCGCTTGCGCTGACCGCGCAGAAGGATTCGGCCTACGCCTGGACCGCTGCCAATGGAGTGGTCAAGCTCACCAACAACAGTTGACAAACCAACCCCGACGCGGTGTACGCGCAGTACTACCGTAGCGCCGCAGTCAGCACCGTGCGTGTTCTCAACAACAAGGCGGCGGGCACGACTGTGCAGTCAGGGACGGGGACCACGGTAATCGACCTTCGCGCTTGCGTCACTGTCATTGCCCTTCCCGACCGCTGCAGCGGCTGGGTGACGGGCAATCACGGGTAACCGTTAATCGACCGAGCTGGGAAAGGAAGTGGGGCTGAAATTCTTCGGCCCCACTTCCTCATCTGGAAGGTGTACTCCATAATGTCCCCTCTCCGTAGCTCAATCGTACTGAAGATCGCTGAGATGAGCTACGCAGTCTCTGATTCTCCACTCTTTGACAACCTTGATTTGGCGATCCGTTCGGGCGAGTCGGTTGCCCTACAAGGGCCTAGTGGTAGCGGAAAGACGACACTTCTGAACTGCATCATGGGTCTGACCCGGCCCGCCACCGGCAGAGTCGAAGTATGTGGCCACAATCTCTCATCCTTGTCGGCACGTCGGCTTGCCGCGGTCCGTCAGCAACACGTCGGGATGGTCTTCCAGTTCGGGGAGTTGCTCTCCGAACTATCGGCGATCGACAACGTCGCCATCGCGGCTCTGCTGGCCGGGCAGCGGCGAAATGCTGCCTATGAGCATGCGGAAGGCCTTCTTCGTGAGCTGGGTGTGCCATCGACGGCCACTCCGGCGGGCATGCTGTCAGGCGGAGAGCGGCAGCGGACAGCTGTGGCGAGAGCCCTGATCACAAATCCTGCTTTGTTGTTGGCTGACGAGCCGACCGGGGCGCTCGACTATGAAAGCCGTGAATCCGTCGCCGATCTTCTCTTCGGTCTGCCCGGCAAGCACAGTTGTGCTCTCCTGGTGGTGACGCACGACGATGCCGTAGCACGACGAGCCGATCGGACGTTCCGCCTGCGGCAGGACCGTCTGCTGGAGGCTGCAGCATGACGCGCGCAGCGCTGAGGTACCATTTGTTGCGCGTCGGGTTTTCCGCTGGGTCGGGGACTCACGGCAGCAAGATACGGTTCGCAGGCCTCATGATGGCTGCGGCGGCACTGACCGCGACATTCCTCTCCGTTATTGCCGCAGTAGCCACCTACGACGGACGGGCTCAGCGTGATTTCGCTCGTGGATGGGCACTGTCCCATCGCCACCCGGCGGCGATGGTCAAAGAGGTAAACGACTCCATTGGCGGAGTATCGCACGCTGTGGTCTATGTCGTGCCGCTTTCAAGCGCGATCAAGCCGCCACCCGGCCTGCCACGATGGCCAGGCCCGGGCGAGGTGTTCTTGTCACCCGAATTGGCGCGAGTCGGCGTAGCGGAGGAGATCGGCTCACGCTATGGGCGGGTTGTTGGCCACATTGGCAGTGAAGGACTTGCTTATCCGAACGAGAGATTTGCTTACGTAAGGCCCAACGTTGAGGCTACTCGAGAAGGCGGGTGGTTCGGCATCAGGCGTTTCGGTGCGGATTCCCTACCCCTAGGTGATTCTCGGGATGCTGCCCCGATCGGTCAGTTCCTGGTCATGCTACTCGCTACTTTGGGCTTTGCCACGATGGTCCTGATCGTGATAGCTGCGCGTTTGGGGTCGGCGGCTAGGGACCGGCGTATCGCGTTGTTAGCTGTGCTCGGGGCTACGTGGCGACACCGAGCACTGGTGAATATTGGCGAGGCCGCTGCCCCTGCCTTTATTGGTGCGATCGTCGGCACACTTCCGTTCATCGCATCGACTTTCATTCCTCTCCGTTTACCAGCGACTGGTTTCGTGGTAAACCCAGATGATGTCCGGTCTTGGGTGTGGGGTGTGCCGACGGCCGTTGCCGTGTCCGTGCTCGTGATACTGCTGGCAGTCGTCCTGCTCCACCGCACCTCGGCGCTCGGAAGGGCGAACGCGTATCTGGTTCCGCTCCGACGAGTCCCGCGATGGAGATTGTTTTTCGGCTTGTTAGGGCTAGTGACCATTGCCGCCACTCCATACATGCCACGGCTGGGCGGTTTTGCGGCTTATCTAGGCGGTACGGCACTGCTGTGGGCGGCTCTACCGTCTGCAGCGGCACTTATGGTTCAGCGACTGGGCGAGTGGCTGACGAGACGAGGCCGCCATGCTGGGTGGGTGGCGATGTTAATTGGTGGCCGCTGGGCGGTTGCCAAGCCCGGTGTGATAATTCGGATCACGGCTTCCTTGATCATCGGTATAGGTGTGCTGGTGCAAGCACAGGTATGGACCAGCCGGCTTGAGGAGCCCGCAGCACAGTCCCGCCTCCAGCAGAGTGAGATAAGGGACAGCGTGCTCTTTGTCTCTTCGCCGTACCTGACCCCTGATGCGGTTGCTGCGTTTGCCGATGGGTTGCCCAGGGATACTCATTGGTTGGCTGTCACACAAGGGAACCCTGACGAGCCGGGCGAACTGTGGGGAAGCTGTGCGGAATTGACTTCCATCGGCCTGGAATGCGCCCGGACGGTGGACCTCGGCGGCGGGGATTTGCGCGCCCGGTCGCTCACGGAAGTTACCGGAGCAGAGACCGGTGTTCGCGTTCACCTGACCGACGTCCGCAATCGGTGGCCGGAGATTCAGAATCTGGATCTGGTGCTACTGTCGCCGATCGGTACCATGGACCTGGCACCTTCTGTGAAGGCTGCGGCGTCGCAATTCTTCGGCGTGGCAACGGTGGTACGGCCGGGCGAGATATGGGCCTGGGGTGATCAGAACCTTGTTGCGATGGCCAGATGGGTGGTTCTGCTCGTATCGGTTATGATGGCCATTCTCGTAGTGGTGATGATGTTGAGCGCCGCTGCCGAGTTCATAGCACTTAGCCGGTCCCTATCCCCCGTGGCGGTTCTCACTCAGGGGCGGCGGTTCTTAATGGGTATCGCGTTGTGGAACCTTACCGTGCCGGGCCTGGTCGCGGTGGTCACCGGGGCAGGAGTTGCGACATGGCATGGCTTATTCTTTGTCGGTCTTTCCAGATCTGGGCAGTTTTCCTGGGCCTGGCTCTTCAGTATTGTAATCGTGTCAGGGATGATTTCTCTGGCCCTTGGACTGGCGGGGGGGCTTAGTTCACTCCGACTGGCATCAAGGTGGCGCCCCGTCGCAGACTAGGGAGTAGTGCGAATAGACCGCCATAACTAGTCGAAGCCGGTGGCTGTCGGCGATCTGCGTGATCTCGTCGGCTCGCTGAGCTCGTTCAGCGGCCTGCGGTGGCGGGCCGACGCTGTACACCTGGTCCGCAGCCACCTCGGCTCGTCCGTACGCTACGAACCCCTCGAGGCGTACCCCCTGGCGCCCTGAGCGGCGGCCATGCCGTTACGGATATCCAAGCGTCGACCAGTTCAGAGGCCGCGGCCTCAAGCCCGGCTAGCTTGGCGCTGACCCGCCGGTCGGTGTCCGCCACCTCGTCGACACTTCTGATGATGCTGTTGAGGAACTCCTCGACTGCTGTGATCAAGTTTTCGGTGACTTCGACCCGAGTCCAGTGGTCTGCGGTCCGATCGTCTCTGGCGAGGGTCAGAACAGCCTCTTTCCCCAGGAATCGATCTTCTACGAATTGACGTAGCGCGTCGAGGGAGTCGAAGCAGACGTTGGTAGCCACGTCCGCCTCCTCAGGGGTGAGGCAGGTGTCGACATCGGGCATCACGTCCCGTCAGATCCTGACGGTCTCCAGTGACGGCCGACGTCCGTGGCGAGCCAGGTTGCGTGGTCCTCGGTTCCACCCGCCGCCGCGTGACATCTGTCCCGCGCGAGCCCTACGCCTGTCATCCGTGAAGGTTTGCACACCCCGGGGAGGTGATGAGGCGTCCCCGGGGCGGGCGCCCACTGACGGCACGAGGCCGTACGCATGGTGGGCCGGTGACTTTGGTCCCTGGTGAGCTCGGCCTTCAGCGCGATACGAGCGCCGGGAGACCCACCCATTAGGGTAGAGACGTGGATCGACCTCGACATTGGGTGCTGCCCGCGGTGCTGGTGCTGCTTTTGCTCATCGTGGTCGTCGGCGCTCTGCTCAGGGGTTGATCACCAGGCGTACTCCTCCGGAGCGGTCCGGTAACCGGGGAAGATTTCGTCGATGCGGGCCAGCGCCTTGTCGTCCAGCCTGACCTCCAGGGCGCGTACGGTGCCATCGAGCTGGGCGATCGTACGGGGACCGATGATGGGCGCGGTGACGGCCGGCCGGGTCAGCAGCCAGGCCAGCGCCACGTTGGCCGGGTCCTCGCCGATCTCATCGCAGAGCGCCTCATATCGCTCGATCTTGTCCCGGTGCTTGTCCAGCTCGGCGACCATGTGGTCCGTGGCCGACCGGCCCTTGTCGATCTTCCGCAGGATGCCCGCGAGCAGGCCGCCGGCGAGCGGGCTCCACGGGATCAACCCGAGCCCGTAGTCCTCGCACGCCGGGATGACCTCCAGTTCGGGGGCCCGGACGAGCAGGTTGTAGTGGGACTGCTCGCTGACCAACCCGAGGAAGTTACGGCGGCGGGCGGTCTCCTGTGCCTTGGCGATGTGCCAGCCGGCGAAGTTGGAGGAGCCGACGTACAGGATCTTGCCCTGCTGCCGCAGCACCTCCATGGCCTCCCAGAACTCCTCGAACGGCGTGTCCCGGTCGATGTGGTGGGCCTGGTAGACGTCGATGTGGTCGGTCTGCATACGCCTGAGCGAGGCGTCGGCCGCCCGCCTGATGTTCAGCGCCGACAGGCGGCCGTCGTTCGGCCAGTCGCCCATGTCGCCGTAGAGCTTGGTGGCGATGACCGTACGCTCCCGCCGGCCGCCGCCCTTGGCGAACCAGCGGCCGATGATGTTCTCGGTGACCCCCTCACCCTTCTTCCAGCCGTACACATTGGCCGTGTCGAAGAAGCTGATCCCGAGTTCGTGGGCGCGATCCATGATCGCGTGGGAGTCTTCCTCCGTCGTCTGCGGGCCGAAGTTCATCGTGCCCAGGCAGAGCCTGCTGACCTTGAGTCCCGTGCGTCCAAGCTGTCCGTACTCCATGCCGTCCACGATAAGAACCTGGAGTGGACTCCAGTCGAGCCGGACGCGCGGTTGTTCACTCAGCGGTTCACCGACAAAATCGCTCCGCCTTGTATTACGCCGTGTTACGCTGGTTGCGTGGCTAAGATGCGGATCTCTATCAGTCTCACTACGGACCAGGCCGAACGGATCAGGGCCGCGGCGGCGGAGGGCGGGCAGGACGTGTCCGCGTTCATGGTCTCAGCGGCCCTGAGTGAGGCTTTGCGGCGTGCACGCGTGACGGCCGCTTTCGCCGACATCGATGCCATGATCGCCGCCGCCGAGGCGGAAGCGGAGAGCGTGGAGTGGCCGGTCGCGGAGGACGTGGCGCCAGAGGAGGCGGAGCGTATCCGCCAGGAGATCGCCGTGGCTCGCGCGCGGGCGACGGCCGCCCGTGCCCGCCGGTCTGCCGCGTGAACCGGCCTGCTGCATGAATTGGGGCTGTCCCACGTGCCCGGCCGCCGAGTCACTCGGAGATGTCGTCTACGACACCGGCATGCTCATCGCTCTGGCCACGCCAGGCGATGCGCGGGCCAGGCTGCGGCACGCCGAATACTGCCTGGCAGGGCGGCCTGTCGTGCCGGCCCCGGTCATCGCCCAGGCATGGCGGGGTGGAGCGAAGACGGCGCACCTGGCTCGCGCGCTCAAGGACTGCGCCGTGGTGTGCTGCTATACGGAGACCGAGTGGCGGCGAGTCGGTGAACTGATCGGGCGGGCGGGGCTCCCGCCGAAGAAGAAGCCAGACCCCATCGACGGCCTGGTCGTCTTGACCGCCATCGAGATCGACGCGGCGATCATCGCCACCTCGGACCCCGACGACATCCAGGCGTATCTCGATCAGGTTCTCGGCAACGGGACGACGAGCGTACAGGCGGTATGACCAAAGCACCCGGTGGCCCGAAGGGTGCCGCCTTCCATCGCGCTGCGTAGCGTTCGCGTACCAGGGTCTTGGGCTGGTACGGGTCGTTACCGGATATCGCTGATCGCGGCACCCGGGGGTCCATCGGGGATGATGGCGGCATGCGGAGCACGGCGGCGGAATCGGTAAGGCGGAGCCGGAGGAATGGCCGGCGCGGAGGGCCGGTGTACCGGAGGCTGGTGCCGCTCCCGGTGTCGTTCCTCGCGGTGTCGTTCGTCGTGATGGCACCGCCGGCTCTGTCGCCTCCGGCGAGTGCCCATGCGGGGGCGCGTACGGAACAGGCGCAGGCAGGGGACGACGGCGAGCGCCTGCTGTTCAATTTCCAGGATCCGCGCATCGACGAGTCGAGCGGCCTCGCGGTCTCGCCCACCCACAAGGGCATCGTCTACACCCACAACGACAGCGGTGACAGCCCGCGGTTCTTCGCGGTCGGCATGGACGGGCGGACCCGGGCGACGTTCACGCTCGCCGGCGCCGAGGCACGGGACTGGGAGGCGATGGAGGCCACGGTCGACCCCGAGACGGGCCGGGGAGTGCTGTGGTTCGGCGACACCGGGGACAACCTCGGCACCTGGCCGGACATCTCGGTCTACAAGGTCATGGAGCCCCAGACCATGCGGGACGCGACGCTCCAGGCGACCCGGTACCGATTTCAATATGAGGACGGCCACTCCCGCGACGCGGAGGGCCTGATGGTGCACCCGCGCACCGGCCGCCTCTACATCGTGAGCAAGGAGTTCGCCGGGTCGGTCTACGCGGCCCCCGCCAAGTTGCGCACCGATCGGGTGAACGTGCTGCGCCGCGTCGGCCCGGCCCCCCTCATGGCCACCGACGCGGCCTACGCCCCCGACGGGTCGAGCTTCGTGATCCGCACGTACTTCTCGGCCTCCCTCTATCGTGCGCCCGGCAAGCTCCTCGCCCACCTGGACATGCCGCCGCTGAGGCAGGCTGAGTCGATCACCTACACGCGGGACGGCACCGCGCTGCTCACCGGTTCCGAGGGCGTCTCCAGCCCGGTCTACCGGGTGCCGCTGCCGCCGGAGGCGCGTCCGCCCGCCGCCACGCCCTCCGCCACGCGCGCCGCCTCCTCCGCCGCGCGTACGGCAAGGCCGACGCCCTCTCGCGCGGCGGCGGCGACGGAGTCGGGTCAGTCGGCGGACGGCGGCGTGACCGTGCCGATGGGCCTGCTGTGGATCGCCGTGGCCGCCGGAGCGATCGGCGTCATTGGCGTGATCGCGTACCGGACCGGCCGCTGACCCGATCGCAGGCTCGATCGCAAGCTCGATCAGGCCGGTCAGGACCGCGCGTACACGCGGTGGACGAACTCGGCGAGCTTGCTGTCGGGCAGTTCCTTGGCCAGATCGGCTTCGCTGATCATGCCGGCGATGCGGCCGTTCTCGATCACGGGCAGCCGCTTGATCTGGTTCTGCTCCATCGTGAGCAGCGCCTCCTCGACGCTGGTCTGGGCGTCCACCCAGACCAGGCCGACGGCCAGCTCGCCCGCCGTGCATTCTTCGAGGTCCTTGCCCTCGGCACAGCATTTGATCACGATGTCGCGGTCGGTGATGATCCCCTTGAGACGGTCGTCGGCGCCGCAGATCGGCAGTGCGCCGACGCCGAGGTCGCGCATCATCTCGGACGCCCGGCGCAGGCTCTCGTGCTCGCCGATGCACTGCGCGCCCTCATGCATGACGTCGCCGGCGGATTTCCCGACACCCTGCGTGGTCATCTGTGACCCCCCGAATAGGAGTTGCGGATTGGTTCGAGGGCCCATACCCGGTTTGGGCGCTTGGATTCCGTACCCGTGGGTGCGAGACAATGTGCGGCATGCCGTCCATGCGGATCGGAATCATCGGCGCGGGGATCCTGGGCCTGGCGGTCGCCCGGGAGCTCGCGCGAGCCGGTGCCGAGGTCACCGTGCTGGACAAGGAAGCCCACGTCGCCGCCCATCAGACCGGCCACAACAGCGGTGTCGTCCACGCCGGGATCTACTACCCGCCCGGCTCGCTCAAGGCCAGGCTGTGCCGGGACGGCGTCGCGATGCTCAGGGAATACTGCGCCGAGCACGGCCTGCCGTACGACGAGGTGGGCAAGCTCGTCATCGCCGCGAACCGCGGCGAGCTGCCGGGTCTGCGGCGGATCGCCGAGCGTGCCAGAGAGAACGGGGTGCCCGGCGTCGCGGAGCTCGACGCGCTGGGCCTGCGCGAGATCGAACCCGGGGCGGTCGGGATCGCGGCGGTCCACTCGCCGCACACCGCGATCACCGACTTCGCCGCCGTCGCCCGCGCGTTCGCCGCCGACGTCGCCGCGGCGGGCGGTGCCGTACGGCTCTCTCATCCGGTGCGGGCGATCAGAGAGACCTCGCGCGGTGTGGAGGTGGCGGCGGGGCGGGCCCGCTTCACGTTCGACCGGCTGATCTCGTGCGCCGGCCTCGGGACCGATCGGATCGCGGCGCTGGCAGGGGCACCGGGAGACGTACGGATCATCCCGTTCCGTGGTGAGTACTACCGGCTGGCCGCGCCGGCGAGAGGGCTCGTGCGTGGACTGATCTATCCGGTGCCCGATCCCCGCTACCCGTTCCTCGGCGTACATCTGACCAGGCGGATCGACGGCGAGGTCCTCGTCGGGCCCAACGCGGTGCCCGCCCTGGCCCTCGAGGGCTACTCGTGGCGGCACGTGTCTCCGCGCGACCTCAGGGACATCGTGGCCTGGCCGGGCGCCCGGCGGCTCGCTGTGGAGCACTGGCGTACCGGGATCCGGGAGGTGTACGGCTCGCTGGCCCGCCGCGCCTTCCTGTCGGCCGCCAGGAGGTACGTCCCCGCGCTGGGGATGGACGACCTGGTCGGGACCGGCGGGGGAGTGCGGGCGCAGGCCGTGGCCAGGGACGGACGGATGGTCGACGACTTCGCCATCGATGTGCGGGGCAGGATGGTCCTGGTCAGGAATGCGCCGTCGCCTGCGGCCACCTCCAGCCTGGCCATCGCCCGCCATATAGCTTTAACCGTGCCCTTACCGCATATGCCCTAGAGTCTGCGCGCCATGGTCACTGAATCTCCCGAAGCCAGGTTGCTGATCGTCGAGGACGAGCCGAACATCCTGGAATTGCTGTCCGCCAGCCTGCGATACGCGGGATTCGAGGTCCACTCCGCGTCCAACGGGACCGAGGCGGTCGCGGCGGCCCAGCGGCAGCGGCCCGACCTCATCGTGCTCGACGTCATGCTGCCGGACATGGACGGTTTCGACATCGTGCGCCGGATGCGCGGCGGCGGTGCCCGCACGCCTGTGGTCTTCCTCACGGCGCGGGACGCCACCGAGGACAAGATCCGAGGTCTCACGCTCGGCGGGGACGACTACGTGACCAAGCCGTTCAGCCTGGAGGAGGTCATCGCGAGGATCCGCGCCGTGCTGCGCCGTACCGCCGGCGACGCCGTGACCTGCCCGCCGCGGCTGACCTTCGCCGACGTGGAGCTGGACGAGGAGTCGCACGAGGTCTGGCGGGCGGACGTCCCCATCTCGCTGTCGCCGACGGAGTTCAAGCTGCTGCGCTACTTCATGGCCAACGCGGGGCGGGTGCTGTCCAAGGCGCAGATCCTCGACCACGTGTGGGACTACGACTTCCGGGGCGATGCCGGGATCGTCGAGTCGTACGTGTCCGTGCTCCGCCGCAAGCTCGACAACAGCCATCCCCGGCTCATCCACACCCTGCGCGGGGTGGGGTACGTGATGCGGATCTCGCCCTACGGCGACTGAGATCGACGTGTCCGGACGAACGCCGCTGCGCATCAGGCTCAGCGCGGCCATGCTCGCGCTGGTCGCCCTCGCGCTGACCGTGTTCGGGGTGAGCAGCATGTCGGTGCTCCGCGACTACCTGGTCACACGGGTGGACGGGCAGTTGCACAGCATCGCCACCGACGCCGCCCTGCGGGCTCAGCGCGGCCCGAATTCGTTCGGCAGGCTCAGGGTGCCGCCCGATGGACGGGTGGAGGTCCGCGACCGCGAGGGCAGGACCATCCTGGAACAGACCGGGATGGCGGTCGAGGACGTGCCGGGCCCGCTGCCGGTGACATCCACGGTCCCCCAGACGCTTCCCGCCGTTTCGGGTGACGGCCGCTGGCGTGCCAAGATCCTCTCCGTCGACGGGAAGGGCACCGTGGTCGTCGCCATGGACCTGGCCCCGGTCACTCAGATCGTCACCCGGCTCGCGATCATCGAACTGCTGTGCGGCGGCGTCGTCATGACCGTGCTGGCCGTGGTGGGGGTGGTTCTCGTACGGCGCAGCCTGCGGCCGCTGACGGAGATCGAGGCGACGGCCGCGGCCATCGCCCAGGGCCACCTCGGCAGCCGCATTCCCGACCGCGACCCGCGTACGGAGGTCGGCAGCCTGGCGCGATCGCTCAACGGCATGCTCACGCAGATCGAGTCGGCGTTCCAGGCGCG
Organism: Sphaerimonospora cavernae; assembly: GCF_042435035.1. Lineage (NCBI taxonomy): Bacteria > Bacillati > Actinomycetota > Actinomycetes > Streptosporangiales > Streptosporangiaceae > Sphaerimonospora > Sphaerimonospora cavernae. The sequence continues at coordinate 83,232 of NZ_JBHMQT010000055.1, read as the reverse complement.
CGCCGCGTCGGAGGCCGCCGCACGCGAGTCGGAGGCGCGGATGCGGCGCTTCATCGCCGACGCCTCTCACGAGTTGCGCACGCCGCTCACGTCGATCCGGGGATTCGCCGAGTTCTACCGGCAGGCGCCCGAATCCGACGCGACCCGGCTGATGGAGCGGATCGAAGGCGAGGCGTCCCGGATGGGGTTGCTCGTGGAGGACCTGCTGCTGCTCGCGAGGCTGGACCAGCAGCGCCCGCTGCGGCAGCAGCCGGTGGATCTGCTGGCCATCGCGGCGGATGCCGTACACGACGCGCGGACGCTCTGCCCGGATCGGGACGTGTCGCTGGTGATGGAAGGGGAGAAGGCGCTGATCGTGTCCGGTGACGAGGTGCGGCTGCGTCAGGTCGTCGGCAACCTCATGAGCAATGCGACCACCCACACTCCCGACGGGACCGCGGTCACGGTTCGCGTCGGCGCCACCGGAGATCACGCGTACATCGAGGTGGCCGACGAGGGTCCGGGGCTCACCGCCGAGCAGGCGGCCAGGGTCTTCGAACGCTTCTACCGTGCGGACCCTTCGCGGAAACGGCCCGCGGGAGGGAGCGGCCTCGGGCTCGCCATCGTCGACTCCCTCGTGCGCGCCCACGGCGGAAGCGTGAGCGTGCGGTCGGAACCGGGAGCCGGGGCCGCCTTCCGAGCCGTCCTCCCCCTGGCCCCCGAGGCCCTCTCCTGACCACCTACCCCCACGGATGGGTCGAAGCCCTGAGCTTTACAGGAAACCCTCAGGAACGGCCAAGGTAGCCCACAGCGGGGTTTGCCAGGGTTTCAGCATTATGAAGCCAGTGACCACCACCATCGGCGCGATGAGCACCGGAAGGTCTCCGAACAGCGACAGCACCGCGGACGCACCGGCAGGCCGCCTGCTCGTCGTCGACGATGAGCCGAACATCCTGGAGCTCCTGTCGGCCAGCCTGCGGTTCGCCGGCTTCGAAGTGATGACCGCCTCGAACGGCGGCGAAGCGGTGCTCGCCGCCGAGCGGGAACGGCCCGACCTGATCGTGCTCGACGTCATGCTGCCTGATGTGGACGGCCTGACCGTCGCCGATCGGGTCCGCGGGTCCGGGCCGCGGATCCCGGTGGTCTTCCTGACCGCCAGGGACGCGACCGAAGACAAGATCGCCGGACTGAGCAAGGCCGACGACTACGTGACCAAGCCGTTCAGCCTGGAAGAGGTCATCGCGCGGATCCAGGCCGTGCTGCGCCGAACCCGTGGCGAGGACACCCCGGCGAGGCTCGAGGTAGCCGATCTGGCGATGGACGAGGACACCCGGCAGGTGTGGCGGGCGGGACGGCCCGCACGGCTCTCGCCGACCGAGTTCAAGCTCCTGCACTACTTCATGGTCAACCAGGGCAGGGTGCTCTCGAAGGCGCAGATCCTCGACCACGTGTGGCACTACGATTTCGGCGGGGACGCCAACGTCGTCGAGTCATACGTCTCCTATCTCCGGCGGAAGATCGACAGGGTCGAGCCGAAGCTCATCCACACGATTCGCGGCGTGGGCTACGTGCTGCGCGCGCCGCGCCGCTGAGCCGTACGGAAAGCTCCGCTGAGCCGTACGGGAAGCGGGGAAGCACGGAAGTAACCGGGTGGTGCCGGGCGATTCGATGGCCTTCCTGCGGGAAGGCCATCTTCCATGGCGGGCGACGACGGGCCGCTCGGGACTCACGGGTCGCTCGGGACGCAGGGGCTGCTCGAGGCGCTTCAGGGCCTGCGGCGTCACCTCGACCAGGACCTGTTCCCGCTGGCGATCGGTGACGTCGCGGCCGATCGGCGCATGCTCAAGGAGCTGAGCGGGCAGCTCGACGACTACCTGCTGCCCCGGCTGGCCGCCATCGACGCGCCGTTGCTGGTCGTCGTCGGCGGGTCCACCGGCGCGGGCAAGTCCACGTTGGTCAACTCCCTGGTCGGCGCCGATGTCACCGAACCCGGTGTGCTGCGGCCCACCACGCTGGCCCCGACCCTGGTCGCCAACCCCGCGGATGTCGCCTGGTTCACCGCCGCCAACGTGCTCCCCGGCATGCCCCGGATGACCGGGGAAGGGGTGGCGGGCGGTGGCCGGGGCGAACCCGGGACGCTCCGGATCGTCGCATCGGACGGCCTGTCGGCCGGACTCGCCCTGCTGGACGCCCCCGACGTCGACTCGGTCGTCAGCGCCAACCGCGAGTTGGCGGCACAGCTCCTGGCCGCCGCCGATCTGTGGCTGTTCGTCACCACGGCGGCCCGCTACGCGGACGAGGTCCCGTGGGGCTTCCTACGCCGCGCCCGCGAGCGCAGCACCGCTCTGGCGGTCATCCTCCAGCGGGTGCCACCGGAGGCGCGCGATCCCGTGACCGCGGACCTGGCCCGTCTGCTCCGGGAGAACGGTCTCGCCGAGGCGCCGCTGTTCACCGTGTCCGAGCTGGATCTCTCCTCGGAACGGGCCAGGCTGCCCGTGCCGGCCGTACGGCCGATCTCCGACTGGCTGGCCGGGCTCGCCGCCGACGCCCGCTCACGCGCCGCGGTCGTACGGCAGACCCTGACCGGGGCGCTGGACAGCCTCGCGCTCCGGGTGCCGGAGCTGGCCGACCGGGTCGACCGGCAGCAGACCGGCATCGCCGAACTGCGCGACGCGGTGGATGGGGCGTACGCCTCGGCCCTGGTCGGGTTCGACGAGGGCATGCGGGACGGCGTGCTGCTGCGCGGCGAAGTTCTGGCCCGCTGGCAGGACTTCATCGGCACCGGTGATCTGATGCGGTCGCTGCAGTCCCGGGTGGGGCGGCTCCGCGACCGGGTCACCGCCGTCATCACCGGCCGTCCGCCCCCCGAACGAGAGCTGCGGGTGGCGCTGGAGACCGGTGTCGAGGCGCTGATCCGGGCGGTGGCCGACGGCGCGGCCGAACGATCGGTCGAGTCGTGGCTGGCCCGGCCGGCGGGCCGGGACCTGCTGGAGAAGTCCGGCGTGGTGGTCACCGGCCGTCTCGGCCGCGCCTCCCCCGAGTTGCCCGGCCGGGCCGAGACGGCCGTACGGGCCTGGCAGGGTCACGTGCTCGACATGGTCAGGTCGGAGGGGGCGGACCGTCGGACCCTGGCCAGGGCGGCGTCGTTCGGCGTCAACAGCCTGGGCGTGCTTCTCATGCTGGCGGTGTTCTCCGCGACCGGAGGGCTCACCGGCATCGAGGTCGGCATCGCCGGTGGCACCGGCGCGCTGAGTCAGAAGCTCCTGGAGGCGGTCTTCGGCGACCAGGCCGTGCGTGAGCTGACGCGCGCCGCACGTGAGGACCTCCGCCGCCGGGTCGGCCTCATCCTCGACGAGGAGCGCGTACGGTTCACCTCCCTGCTGACGGGGATCGGAGGCGTGGCGGACACCGCGGCCCACCTGAGAGAGGCGGCCGGGGCCGTACGGAAGCGACGGGAAAGGCAGCCCCTGTGAAGCTTCTCGGCAGGAAAGCGGAGCTCCCGCTCGACGAACGGCTGGCAGCGCTCGGCGAGGCGGCGGACCTGGCGGAGGGGCGGCTCGGCGGGGCCGCGGTCGAGCGGGCACGCGCTGTGGTCGCGCGAGCCGGGGTACGGCGGAGCCTGTCGGTGGAGCACACGGCCGTCGCGCTCGCCGGGGCCACCGGCAGCGGAAAGTCGTCGCTGTTCAACGCGTTGGCGGGGGTCGACATCGCCGAGGTGGGGGTGACCCGGCCGACGACGGCCCACGCCCAGGCGGCGCTGTGGCAACCGGGCCGCGCGGAGTCAACCGGCGCGGAGTCAGTCGGCGCGGGGGCGAGCGGCGCGGGTCCGCTGCTCGACTGGCTCGGCGTTCCGCTGCGGCACATGGTCGCGGGCGGGGGAAGCACCGCGAAGCGCTCCGGTTTGGTCCTGCTGGACCTGCCCGATCACGACTCGATCGAGCTGTCGCATCGGCTGGAGGTCGACCGGCTGGTCGGCGTGGTCGACCTGCTGGTGTGGGTGCTCGACCCGCAGAAGTACGCGGACGCGGCCGTGCATGAGCGGTACCTGCGCCCGCTCGCCCGCCACCGGGACGTCATGGTCGTCGTGCTGAACAAGATCGACAGACTGCCCCGGCGGTCGGCCTCCCGCTGTCTGGACGACCTGCGCGGGCTGCTGGCCGCCGACGGGCTGCGGGACGTGCCGGTGCTGGGGGTGTCGGCACGGACCGGTGAGGGCGTCGCCGAGTTGTGCGCCGAGCTCGACCGGCGGGTGTCCCGTCGCCGGGCCTGGGCGTCGCGGCTGGCGGCCGACGCCGCGACGGCCGCTTCCGCGTTGGCGGACGCTACGACGGCCGGTAACGGCTCGGCAGACCGCATACCGGCCGGCGGCGGGGCACCTGCGGTCCCCGTGAACCGCCCGCGAACTCGGGAGCTCGTCCGGGCCCTGGAGCAGGCGGCGGCGGTGCCGACGGTCGTCCAGGCGGTCGCCAAGGCCCACCGGCACCGGGCGGTCGCCGCGACCGGGTGGCCGGTGACGCGGTGGATGCGCCGGCTGCGCCCCGACCCGCTCCGCCGCCTGCGCCTGTCGGGCGCCGGCGACGGGCGCACCTCGCTTCCGGCGGCGACCGCCGTACAGGTCGCCGCGATGGACGTGGCCGTACGCGACGTGGGGACCGCCGCGGCGGCCGGCGTGCCGGAGCCGTGGGCGACTTCCGTACGGCACGCGGCACGGTCGCGGACGACGGAGTTGGCCGACGCCCTGGACCGGGTGGTGGCCACCACCTCGGTCGGCGTGTCGCGGACACCCCGGTGGTGGCGGGCGGCGGGAGCCCTGCAGTGGCTGCTGGCCGCCACCATGGCGGTCGGGGCGCTGTGGCTGGGCGTGCTCTTCGTGCTCGACTACCTCATGCTGCCCCGGCCGCCGACACCCACGGTGGGACGGGCGCCGTGGCCGACCGTGCTGTTGGCGGGCGGGGCGGTGGCGGGGGTGCTCGTCGCGGCGTTCTGCCGGGTGGCCGCCTGGTTGGGCGGCCGCCGGAGAGCGCGCAGGGCCGCCCGCGTGCTGCGGGCGGTCATAGAACAGGTCGGGAACGAGCTGGTCATCGCGCCCACCATGGCGGAGCTGACGCGCTATGGCCGATTCGTGGAGCGGGTCGCGCTGGCCGGATCCTGATCTTCGCCGAGCGCGTCGGACCGCTGCGTGCCGGGCAGGCCGGACATGCCGGAGAGATCAGCCTCCCGCCTGCGGGCCTCGATCTGGCGCGGTCCCAGTTCACTGTCCTCCGCCGCGGCCTTGGCCTCGGCCGCCGCCGCCTCGGCGGCCGCCACGGCCGCGCTGCCCGCTTCGCTCCGCGCGCGCTCGCGCGTGGCCGGCGACGCGGGCAGCGACTCGGTGAACGCCTTGGAGACGGTCTGCAGCGCAGAGGTCACCTCGCTCGGGATCACCCAGAACGTGTTGCCCTCGCCCTGCGCGAGCTGAGGGAGAACCTGCAGGTACTGGTACGCGAGCAACTTGGGGTCGGGGTCGTTGCGGTGCACGGCCTGGAAGACCTCGTCGATCGCCTGCGACTGGCCCTCGGCCTTGAGGATCTGGGCGGTGCGCTCACCTTCGGCGCGCAGGATCGCGCTCTGCTTCTCGCCCTCGGCGGTGAGGATCTGCGACTGCCGCTGACCCTCGGCGGTCAGGATGGCCGCGCGCTTGTCCCGCTCGGCGCGCATCTGCTTCTCCATGGCCTCCTTGATGGTCCTCGGCGGGTCGATCGCCTTGATCTCGACCCGGTTGACCCGGATGCCCCACTTGCCGGTCGCCTCGTCCAGCACGCCCCGGAGCTGGCTGTTGATCGTGTCGCGCGAGGTGAGCGTCTGCTCCAGGTCCATGCCGCCGACGACGTTTCGCAGCGTCGTCACCGTGAGCTGCTCGACGCCCTGGATGAAGTTCGCGATCTCGTACTCGGCCGCCCTGGGGTCGGTGACCTGGAAGTAGAGCACCGTGTCGATGTCGACGACCAGGTTGTCCTCGGTGATGACCGGCTGCGGCTGGAACGAGACCACCTGCTCACGCAGGTCGATCAGGTGATGGACCCGGTCGATGAAGGGGATCACGAAGTTCAGGCCCGGGCCCAGCGTGCGATAGTAGCGCCCCAGGCGCTCCACGTTGCCCGCTCTGGCCTGTGGGACGATGCGGATCGCGCGCAGCACCGTGAACACCACGACCAGGGCCACGATGATGCCGCCGATCAGGACAGAATCGCCCATACTTCACTCCCTCGGATAGACGAGGGCCGTCGCGCCCTCGATCTCGATCACGTCGACGGTCGCGCCGGCGGGGATGACGAGGGTGTCGTCGTAGGCCCGGGCGGACCACTCCTCGCCGCCGATGCGCACCCTGCCGCCGTGCGCGGTGACCTGGCTGGTCACGTAGGCGGGCTTGCCGATGAGGGCGGACACGCCGAAGCGTCGTAGCGGCGGCTGCCTGATGAGTCGCTGTGCGAGCGGCCGCGCGACGGCGAGCCCGGCGGTCGAGGCGGCGGCGAACACGGTCAGCTGGAGACCGACGGGGAGCCCGATGAGGGCGGTGCCCGCCGTGACCAGCGCCGCCGCGGACAGCAGTCCGAGAGCGGCGGTCAGTGTGAAGATCTCCGCGACTCCCAGCACCGCCGCCAGGATGAGCCAGACGATCCAGGACTCCATTGCCCGCCTCCATAAGCAATAACGAAGTCCGCTAGGTGAGGGTTCCCTTTTAAGTTATCCCTGTCCAGTTCCGTCCGGGGTAATCGTTCGGAAGCGATGGGCGGGCCGAGACGTGACGCCGTGGCGCCGGTCGCCACGGCGTTCACCGCGTATACCGTGCCGGGCGCAGCGATCGCCCGCCTGGCGGGCCGTCTCGCCCCGGGTGGTGTCAGCCCCGGGTGGTCCACGTCCAGGCGTAGGCGGGATCCTCGCAGGACAGTGCCGCCGGGCCGAGGTCGAGCGGCCGGAACGTGTCGAGCATGACCGCGACCTCGGTGGTCGTCGTCAGGCCCTGCCGTACGGCCTCGACGACCGCCTCCACCGCGCCCGGCTGCGGACCGTGTGTGAAGCCCGCCGGGTGCAGTGAGATCGAGCCGACGTCGATGCCGGACCCCTTGCGTGCCGTGTAGTCGCCGCCCACGTAGAACATGAACTCGTCGGAGTCCACGTTGTGGTGGTTGTACGGGATCGGCACGGCCTCGGGATGGAAGTCCAGCGGCCGGGGGCAGAACGAGCAGATGACGAAGCCCGGGCCCTCGAACGTCTGGTGGACCGGCGGCGGCGCGTGCGTCCGCTTCACGATCGGTTCGAAGTCGTGAATGTTGAAGGCGTACGGGTACAGATAGCCGTCCCAGCCGACCACGTCGAACGGGTGGTTCGCGTAGGTGAGCCGGGTCAGCCCGCCCCTCGTGCGGACCAGGACCGGGACCTCCTCGCCGTCAACGAGCAGCGGCTCGGCCGGTGAACGCAGGTCCCGCTCGCTGTAGGGCGCGTGCTCCAGGAACTGCCCGTACTGCGACAGGTACCGCTTGGGCGGCCTGATGTGTCCCGCCGCCTCGATGACCAGCGCGGTCACCGGACCCTGTGGCACCCAGCGGTGGATCGTCCCGGTCGGGACCACGACGTAGTCGCCCTCGCCCACGTCCATCGCGCCGTACGTCGACTCGAAGCGCGCCCGTCCGCTCGCGATGTACACGCACTCGTCGCCCATCGAGTCGCGGTAGAGCTCGCTCGGCGTGTCCGTCGCGGCGTACGAGATCCGGACGTCGGCGTTGCCGGCGAGCAGCATCCGCCCGGAGACCAGGTCGCCGGTCGTCGAGAGATCACCGGTGCGGAAGTGTCGCGGCGAGAGCGGGAGGTTGGGCGCGAGTTCGACAGCCCCCCCGTCGACGGTCTCGGCCTTCACGATCGCCGTGGGCGCGTGGCGGTGGTAGAGGAGCGAGGAGTCCGAGGAGAACCCCTCCTCGCCCATCAGTTCCTCCTGGTAGAGCCCGCCGTCGGGCCTGCGGAACTGTACGTGGCGTTTGCGCGGCACCTCGCCGACGCTGCGGTAGTACGGCATGGCGATCCTCCATAGCCGGTGATGTCCGAATATCGGACGCTTGTGTCCCCTATACGTACGACGATCCGTCACTGAGCCACGGATGTCAAACGACGTGCGCGGACCACCCGGTAACAGGGGTGAGCAAGGTGGCTACAAGGGCATCGCAAGGCGGCTGTAAGGCCCTCGATTTATCTCCTAAGGGACATTCCGACCTGAGGAGCCCCCCAATGATCAGCCGCATACAGCCCGCCATCGTCACCGGTGCCCTCCTGCTGGGCCTGACCACCGCCGTCTCACTGGCACAGCCGGCGGCCGCCGTGGCCCCGACGCTGCAGGGCGCCGGGGCCTGCGCGAAGATCGACATGGTCTACCGGCCGCTATCGGCTTTCCCCGACACCGCACGTGGGCGGGGAGACTTCGGCACTCAGTGGATCCACATCCAGAACGCGGTTCGGTGTCTGGTCAACGCCGAGCGGACCAGCCGCAACCTGCCGCCGCTGAAGCAGTACATCGGGCTGCGCCGGGCCCCCGCACTCAGCGCCGCCACGAGCAAGCATGTTGAGGCCGCCGTCAGCCTACGCTGGTGGGGGAAGGTGGAGCCGGGCAAGAACTGCTACCCCATCACGGGCAACCCCGGCATGTGCGACCCGCACACCAATCCGCAGACCGGCTCGACCCCGCTCAGCCGCGCCCAGGCAGAGGGCTATGGTCGCGGCTGCGCCTCGTTCTCCGTCGCCGAGAACACGTACGTGGGGTGGGGCCACGGTTATGTCACGCCGCGGGCCGCTGTCACGTGGTGGATGAACAGTGCGCCGCACCGCGCCAACATCCTCAACCCCGCCTTCACCGAGTTGTACACCGAAGCGGCACTGGGCAGCGCGGATCCGGCCGCCGGGTCCGTCACCCCGGCCGTGACCTACGTGCAGATGTTCGGGCGGTGCGGATGACGGCGTGCGCCGGTCACCCGGCAGGCTGAGCGGGTGAGGGCTCCGGCCGGGCGAGCGCGGCGGCGAGATCCTCGGCCGCGGAGAGCACGAGCGGGCCCACCGTCACCACGTCGAGGTCGGCGAAGCTGACCACGCCGACCGACGCCTCCAGCCACGAGAGGCCCGTGATGGGCGCGGCGATGCCCGTGGCGCCCTCCTGAAGCTGGCCGCGGCTCGTGCGGAGCGGCGGATCGCCGCCGTTCCCGATGCCCTCGCCTGATCGTTCCTCGTTTGAATGGCCGCGGCGGGACCGCAGCGCGAGCAGCGCCAGTCCGGCGGCGCCGCGGGTGAGCGGATGCCGCGAGCCCTCCCGGTAGGCGAGGTGCAGGTCGGTCCACGACGGCTCGACCACGGCCACGGCCAGCCCCTCGTCGCCTTCGGCGATCGTCAGGTGCGCGGTCGCCCCGGCCCGCTCGGCGAGCGTGCGCAGCACCGGGAGCGCCGTCGCGCGCAGCAGGGGCTGTACGGCCTGGGCCAGCATGAGGACGCCGAACCCGAGATGGACCCGCCCGTCGGTGTCCCGTCTGGCGAAACCCTCGGCCTGCAGGGTGGTGAGCAGCCGGTAGACGACCGGGCGGCTGAGGCCGAGCTCGCCGGCCAACTCGGTTGGCGTGCGCCCCCCGTGGCCCTCCGCGAGCAGCCGCAACAGCCGTAATCCCCGTTCCAGCGTCTGCGCCGACTCGGCCGCCATCATGTGTCGATTATCCCGCCCAACCGCGGAGGCGAGAAAACCTACGTCCGACGTAGCCTACGGCCTGTGTAGGTTGTTCTCTCAGCGGCCGCGCAGCCAGGTGCTGAACTCGTCGAGGTCGATCAGGCCGTCGCCGTCGGCGTCGACCTTCGAGATCGCTCCGCGTGCACCGTCGATCGTGAGGGGCTCGTCGAGCACCGCCATGAGCCGGACCAACTCGTCGGCGGAGATCCGCCCGTCCTTGTCGGCGTCGATGAGTTCGAAAGTGGCAGCGTATTCGCTCATGCCGTACCTCCACGGGATCGATCGGCGCCGGGGCACACTCCCCGGCCGAACAATCATGCACGAATCGTCCGTCGTTCAGGCGACCGTCAGGCCGCCGGGCACGCGGGACACGACCTGGATCCGCACGGCCCCGCGGCCCGGAATGACCGTCCGTTCATCCGCCTGACCTGGACAGACGGATGTAGGTTTCATTCGCCGCCAGGCTCCGCCCACGGTGTGTCGACGGCCGATCGCGGTACCGCTGTTCCACCAGGCCGCGCGAGCGAATATGCTCGGGTCCACTTACGCACGTCAACTGGAGGATGCGGTCGTCATGTACAAGGAGTTCCTCGGCGAGGTCGTGGTGTGGCTGATCCCCGTCGTCGTCCTTGTCGGGCTGGCGCTGCTGGTCGTCAACACCGCGTAGTCCAGTCTTCGAAGAGGGTCGGGCCGCCAGGGCTCGGCCCTCTTTCGTGTGCCCGGGTTGAGACGCCCGGACAACCATCATTTCTCCCTCACCAACCACTCAAACACCGCTGGTTCTCCACAGGTCACCTTGACCGTGACAAAAGTGTCACTTCACCGCAAGATTGATCAATCGGTGTGGATCATGTGATACTTCGCGAATGGCATGATCGTCACCGTGGGGGAGCGAGCCCAGATGTCCCTTGATGCCGTCGTTGACGCCGCCGCCGGGTCGGCCCGTAGCGCGGCCGCGCTTCCCTTCTATCGGTTGCTGGCGAAGCACCCGCGAGACCCGGTCAGCGCCTTCGAGGAGGCGGGCCGGCAGGCGGGCGGACAGATCGTCCGGCTCAACATGGGCCCCTTCCGCCCCTATTTGGTGACCCATCCCGACCACGTGCAGCACGTTCTGAAGACGAACCAGCCCAACTACGTGCGCGAGGGCATGTTCTGGGATCCGCTGGCTCCGTTGATCGGTGGCGGCATTCTGTCGGATGGGGAGAACTGGCGGGAGAGCCGGAAGATCCTGCAGCCGCTGTTCACCGTCAAGTATGTCGACTCGCTGGCCGAGCGGATGGCCGACATCCTGGTCGAGCAGATCGACGAGGTCGTACGGCCCGGCGAGCCGTTCGACATCGTCGGCGGCATCGCCGAGATCGTGCAGAAGACCATCGTGCGGCTGTTCTTCGGCGACAAGATCTCCGATGAGGACATCGCCCGGCTGATCCCGGCCTACGAGGTCGGCGTCACCGCGACGGCGATCCGCCTGGTCCTGCCTTTCGTCCCCGGCTATGTCCCGATGCCCGGCGACCGCGCGTTCCGCCGGTCGATCAGGACGATCGACGACGTCATCTACCCCCGCGTCCGGGCGGCCCGCGAAGACCCGGGCGACGGACTGGACGTCGTTTCCGCCATCGCGCGTGCCCGGCGCGACGATGTCGGACCGGAGGGCGACCGGCGGATCCGTGACGACATGGTGGGCATGCACGGCGCCTCCTCCGAGACCACCTCCACCGCGCTGGCCTGGGCTTGGGTGATGCTGGACGAGCATCAGGAAGTCGCTGAGCGGATCTACGAAGAGATCGACAGAACTGTGGGCGATGGTCCGGTCCGGCCCTCACACCTGCCCGAACTGCAGTACATGCGCAGATTCCTTACGGAGGTGGTGCGCTTGTACCCCTCGGGGTGGATCCTGCCGCGGCGGGTGCTGGAGACGGACGTCATCGGCGGGGTCACGGTCAAGGCGGGATCGACGGTCGTGCTCAGCCCGTACATCACCCACCGGCTCGAGGAGTTCTGGGAGCGGCCGCTCGAGTTCGACCCAGAGCGCTTCGCCCCGGGGCGGGAGCGGCGGCACCGGTGGTCCTACATCCCGTTCAGCGGCGGCCCGCACCAGTGTCTGGGACAGCACCTCTTCATGATCCAGGCGCAGTTCCTGCTTGTCAGCATGCTGAGCCGCTACCGACCGGTGCTGCATGGCTCCGGTCCGAAGCGGGCGCGTTTGGCCTCCACCCTGAGACCGGGCGGAAGGCTCCAGATGACGATGGTCGAGCGCTCCCGGGCATGAATCCACAGGACATGGGCCTCGGCGCCGGGAAATTCTCGGCCGCCGCCGAACTGGGGCGTACGTGCGCGCTCGCCGCCAGGTCCCAGCGCGATCTCATCGCCTGCGCCGACACGTACCGGGAGCTGTTCCCGGTCAAGCCGTTCGACCCGGGGTTCTTCAGCGGACTCGCACTCGTCGGCGCGTTCGGTTCGCCATGGGCGGCTCCCGAGGAACTGCGTGTGGTCAACCGGGCCTCCTTGTGGATCTTCGCGGTGGACTACCTCGCCGATGTCGTCGCAGGATCGGCGGCCGAGATCGACGCGCTGGTGAGTGACTGCCTCGCCGCCGCCGGGGGCGGCGACACCGGTCGCCCGATCGCCCGTTTCCTCGCGGAGATCCGCGACGAACTGGCCGTGGCGCCGTCGTTCCCCGCGCTGCACCCGATCTGGCTCGACCAGCTCGCGCGCACGCTGCTCGCCATGGCCGCGGAATGGCGATGGAAGAGCGGAGGGACGTCGCTCACGCTCGACGAATACCTGGACAACGCCGACGGCTGCGGTTCGTCGTTCGTCAATGTCTCCCACTGGATCGCGACCGGTGATCCCTGGACGCTCGATCACCTTGAGGAGTTGCGGGAGGTCAGCGCGGAGGTGCAGCGCTATCTGCGCCTGCTCAACGACCTGGCGACCCATGGCCGGGAGATCGAGTGGGGTGACCTGAACGCGCTGACGCTCGGCGTCGGCCGTGACGAGGTGACCGCACGGATGCGCGAGATCGTCGACCGCTGCGCGACCCTCCTGGAACCCGTCCGGGCCGGCAGTGCCCGTACGGCCGACTACCTGGAACGCCAAATCGGTTTCAACACCGGCTTCTACGGCCTCGTGGACTACTGGGGTGAACTTTGAGCTCAACGGATCTCATCCTCGGAGCGCAGATCGACGTGACCGCGGCCGCCGACGAGTTGGTGCGCGGTCTCATGCTCCAGCCCTGGGGGCAGGTGTCACCGTCGGTCTACGAGACCGGCAGGCTGGTGACCCTCGCCCCCTGGCTGGTGGGCCACCGTGATCGGGTGGCGTACCTGACCGGGACACAGCGACCCGACGGGGCATGGGGGGCGCCGGACGGGTACGCCCTGGTACCGACCCTGAGCGCCACCGAGGCCCTCCTCTCCGCCCTTATCAGAGGAGACGACTGCGGCCTGGCGGCGGAGGTCCTGATGGAACCGGCCATGCGCGGGCTGCACGCGCTCACCCGCCTGCTGGCGGAGTTCGAGGCCGCCCGCCTCCCCGACACGCCCGCCATCGAGATCATCGTCATGTCGCTCGTCGCGCTCGTCAACGCGCACCTCGATGTCCTGCCCGGCGCCGGGATCGAGCGCCTGCCACTGCCCGCGGGGCTCAACGAGGCGCCGCTGACCATGATCAGGCGGCGGCTCGAATCGGGGGAGACCCTCCCGGACAAGCTCATGCACGCACTGGAGGTGGGTGGCCGGTCGGCCGCTGGCGCGCCCGCCGTGTGGCCGACCGCGGCGGGAACGATCGGGGCCTCGCCCGCCGCGACCGCCGCGTGGCTCGCCGTCGGCGATCCGCCCAATCCGGGTGATCCAGCCCGCAGGCACCTGGAGGCGGTCGCGCTGCGCTATGGCGGGCCGGTGCCCGTGGGTCTTCCGATCACGGTGTTCGAGCGCGGCTGGGTGCTGAGTTGGCTGGTCCGCGCCGGGATTGAGTGCCACGTCCCACCCGAGATGCCGGCCGACCTCGCGGCGGCGATCGGTCCGGCCGGCACCCCGGCGGGGGCGGGGCTGCCACCGGACGCCGACACCACGTCGGTCGCGCTGTACGCGCTCTCGCTGCTCGGCATGCCGTACGAGCCGGAGAGCCTGCGGGCATTCGAGACGCCGACGCATTTCTGCACCTGGCAGGGCGAGGAAGGGGCGTCGGTCAGCGTAAATGCCCATGTTTTGGATGCATTCGGACATTTCGCGAGGACGCGGCCCAGCCGGACCGAAGGCTATGCGGCGGCGATTGGGAAAGTGGCGGCCTGGCTGCGTGAACGGCAGCGGGCCGACGGGAGTTGGGACGATCGCTGGCATGCGTCGCCGTACTATGCGACCGTCTCCTGTGCGCTCGCGCTCGGCGAATTCGGCGGTGCGGAGTCACGGGTGGCGGTGCGCCGGGCCGTGCGGTGGACCCTGGACACTCAGCGCGAGGACGGCTCGTGGGGTCGATGGGACGGCACCGCCGAGGAAACGGCGTACGCGTTGCAGCTCCTGCTGCTCGTCGGCGGCGACGAACCGGTGACCGAGGCGGCGGCACGGGGGTATCGCTACCTGCGGCGGGTGGCGGACCCCGGCGAGGGGCCGCCGTTGTGGCACGACAAGGACCTCTACGTCCCCGTGGCGGTCGTCCGGGCGGCCGTGCTCGCCGCCCTGCACCTCGCGCAGGCGAACCCACGTGTTGTCGAGATCGCCTGTCAAGGGTGATCCTCCCAGTGTAAACTCAGAAGCCATGCTCATAAATTCGGACATTTCCCCCTAGGGTGCGCGATAGAGGTAATTTCGGACCCTTTGCTAGGGTGTCCGTAATGTGGCGCGTCAAATTGACGGAGCGGCACTTGCCGCCCTGTCAATTGGGCTATTGTTCATAGCCGGAAGCGTGCCATTCACGATTTTCCTACTTTTACCTGGGTGGTACTGTTTATGCGCTTCCGGAATTCGCGCGTGCGAACCAAGGTCGCGGCTCTGCTGGTGTCTCTCACAGCGCTGTGGGCGTTCGCGGCCTGGGTCACGCTCCGGGAGGGCACGAACCTTGTGTGGGCCGCCACGATCAACAGCGACGTCGCCCAGCCGGGCGATCTGCTGGTGCTGGACCTGCAGCGCGAGCGCCGTCTGTCTCTGACACGACTCGGCGATCCGACACGCCTGCCGCGCAAGGATCTCGACGACCAGAGGGCCCGCACCGACAAGATCGTCGCCGAGTTCTCGGGGTCGGCCCGGAGCGACAACGTCAAGATGGCGGCCGACGACGTGCTCATGTCGCGCATCAACGAGACGATGCGGCGGCTGGACGGCCTGGATGACATCCGCGCCGCCGTCGACAGCGGGCGGTTCGACCTGATCCGGGCCGATGGCGCCTTCACCGACATCATCGATTCCTTCTACCACCTGTACGACTCGGTCGCCGCGCTGGACGACGCCACCGTCGCCAAGGACGGCCGCACGTTCGGCACGATGAGCCGAGCACGTGAGGTCCTCGCACGGGAGGACGCGCTGCTCGCGGGCGTCTTCGCGGCGGGGAGGTTCAGCGAGCAGGATCACCAGCGGTTCACCAGGCTTGTGGCGGTCCATCGGTTCATCCTCGACGAAACCGTCGGGCAGCTGCCCAAGGCGGACCAGGCGGCGTACGAGAAGTGGCGTAAGTCGCCGCAGGTGACCACGCTGCGCAACCTGGAGGACCAGCTCACCCGATCCGGTCAGGCCGGTCGCATGCCCTTCGTCACCGACGCGCAGTGGCGGGCCGTCTCCGAGCCCGCGCTGACAGGACTACAGAAGATCATCGGCGACGGAGGCGAAAGGCTGGTGGAGCGGGCCGGGACGGTCGCCGTCAACGTGATCATCCGGCTGGCGCTGGCCGGCGGGCTCGGGCTGGTCGCGGTCATCGCGTCCATCGTCCTGTCCATCACCACGGCACGCGCCCTGATCCGGCAGCTCGAGAAGCTGCGCACGGCCGCGATGGAGCTCGCCAACGAGCGGCTGCCCAGCGTGGTCGCCCGGCTCGCGCGGGGCGAGAAGGTCGACGTCCGCACCGAGGCGCCGCCGCTCAAATTCGGCAAAGACGTGATCGGCCAGGTGGGCACCGCCTTCAATGTGGTCCAGGAGACCGCGATCCGCACCGCCGTCGAGGAGGCCCAGCTCCGGCAGAGCATCCGCGACATCCTGCTCAGCCTCGCCCGGCGCACGCAGTCGCTGGTCCACCGCCAGCTCACGCTGCTCGACGTGATGGAACGGCGCGAGTCCGAGCCGTCCGAGCTGAAGGACCTGTTCCGGGTCGACCACCTCGCCACGCGGATGCGCCGCAACGCGGAGAACCTCATCGTCCTGGCCGGCGCGTCGCCGGCGCGGGCCTGGCGCCGATCGGTGCCGATGGTCGACGTCGTGCGCGGCGCCCTCGCCGAGGTCGAGGACTTCACCCGTGTGACAGTTCCCCCCATGGGGGAGACCGCGCTGTCCGGCCGGGCCGTCGGCGACGTGATCCACCTGCTCGCCGAGCTGATCGAGAACGCGGTTTCGTTCTCCCCGCCGTACACCACGGTGCAGGTCGGCGGCCAGGTCGTGGCCAGCGGCTACGTGATCGAGATCGAGGACCGCGGTCTGGGGATGAGCCCCGAAGACCTGACGGCCGCGAACGAGCGGATCTCGAATCCGCCGGAGTTCAACCTGACGAGCACGGCCAGGCTCGGCCTCTACGTGGTCAGCAGGCTGGCCGAGCGGCACGGCATCCGGGTGGCGCTGAAGGCGTCGCCGTACGGCGGAACCACCGCGATCGTGCTGCTGCCGCGCGACCTGGTCACCGAGGGCGGGAGCGACCCGTCCGACGAGGCGACGGATCGCGGACGTGGTCCCCTGCAGGAATGGGGTGCCCGTGAGACCGCGCTCGTGGGCGCGCCCGAGGTGTTCGCAGCACCAGTCCAGGAGGTGGTTTCCGTACCGAAGCGCGCCCCAGAACCACAGCGGCCCGAACCACAGCGGCCCGAACCGAAGTTGAGTGAGCCGGCCGGTACCGATGCGCCGAGGCTGGAGTCCCCGGCCTCGTTCACCCCGTCCGGCCTGCCGTTCCGCGTGCCGCAGGCGAGCCTGGCGCCGGAGTTGGCCGCCGGGCCTCCGGCGACGCTCGACGACGAGGACGAAGATCGATCGCCGGACGAAATCAGAAAGATCATGGGCTCGTTCCAGTCGGGCACCAGACAGGGCAGATCCGAGGCGGCGAAGCTGCTGGATGAAGGGGGGGACGACCAGTGACGCAGAAGACGGGCACGTCCGCCGATCTGGCGTGGTTGCTCGACGATCTCGTCGACCGGGTCCGGGAGGCCGAGCACGGCATCGTCCTGTCCAGGGACGGCCTGCTGCTGGCCTCCTCGCGCGGACTGCGCATCGAGGACGCCGAGCACCTGTCCGCCGTGGCCTCCGGGCTGCAGAGCCTGGCCCGGGGCGTCGGCGAGCGGTTCGACGGCGGCACGGTCAGGCAGACGATCGTCGAGATGAAGTCGGCCTACCTGCTCGTGACCGTGGCCGGACAGGGCGCCTGCCTCGCCGTACTGTGCAGCGGCGACGCGGACGTGGGCCTGGTGGCCTATGAGATGGCCATGCTCGTCGCCCGTGTGGGGCAGTACCTCACCTCGCCGGCCCGTACGGTGACGAGAGAGGCGCGTGGATGAGCGGCAACGAGTGGGGCCCGGGTGAATGGGGCCCGGGTGAATGGGGCTCGGGTGAATGGGGTGCCGACGACGACCGGCTGTTCGACGCCCCCACCATCCGGCCGTACGTCATCGCTCGTGGCCGCACCGAGGCACAGGATCGGTTCGACCTGGTCGCGCTCGCCGTGACGATCCGTCCCACCACCGGGCACGAGGTCGGTCTCGATCCCGAGCACCAGGCGATCGTACGGCTGTGCCGTAGGCCGCTTTCGGTCGCGGAGATCGCGGCGCACCTGGACCTGCCCGCCGGGATCGTCCGGGTCCTCCTCGGTGACCTGTTCGATCGGGGCTTCGTCGCCGTGCAGCAGCCGCAGCCGGAGATGGACGTGCTCGACGAGAGAATGTACAAGGCGGTGCTCGATGGCCTTCGGGCGCTCTGACCCGCCCAAGATGCCGAAGGCGATCAAACTGTTGATCGCCGGCGGCTTCGGCGTGGGCAAGACCACGATGGTGGGGGCGGTCTCCGAGATCCGGCCGCTGCGGACCGAGGAGGTCCTCACCGACCGCAGTGTGGGCGTCGACGACCTGGCCGGGGTGGAGTCCAAGGCCACCACCACCGTGGCGATGGACTTCGGCCGGATCAGCATCGGCGACGAATTCATGCTGTATCTGTTCGGCACGCCGGGCCAGGAGCGGTTCTGGTTCGTGTGGGACGAGCTCGCCCGGGGCGCGCTCGGCGCCGTGGTGCTGGCGGACACGCGACGACTGGCCGACTGCTTCCCGTCCGTCGACTATTTCGAACGGCGCGGCACCCCGTTCGTCGTCGCGGTCAACTGTTTCGAAGGCGCACCGGTCTTCGAACTCGACGAGGTGAAGCTCGCACTCAATCTCGGTGCGGACATTCCCGTCCTGCTGTGCGATGCGCGCAGGCGCGAGTCGGGTAAGGAGGCCCTGATAACGCTGGTCAAGCACGCGTATCACAGGCGCCCCGCAACGCCCGTCGGGTGACCCCGGCGATGTCGATCGCCGGCGGCAAGGTGACCGGGCGGCGGCGGCTTCGCCGCCGGCACGAACGCGCTGTTCGTCACCGGGCTGATGTTCCCGTTCGCGGTGGCGATCCTGCCCCAGTTTCTTCCGGGCCGTCCCGGGTGCGACGAAGGGATGAGCGCCCCTGGTGTGCCGTATGGGAGGATTGTCCCATCAGCGCGGGGGGTGGCGATGACGGTTCCGACCATCCGTGTCGCGGAGGACGCGGACATGCCCGGTATACGCGGCGATGTCGGAGCGCATTTCGGGCTCCTGACCAAGTGGCCGGAGACGCCGGATTTCCTGGACGCGGAACGGGCGTACGGAACGCTGTGCGTGAGCGAGGTCGGCGGCCGGATCGTGGGATTCGGCGGGACGGTCCACCGGGGTTCACTGACGCACCTCGGCGACCTGTTCGTGCTTCCCGATCACCAGTCAACGGGCCTGGGACGGATGATTCTCACCCGCCTGCTGCCCCGGGACGTTCCAAAGATCACCTTTGCCGCGAACAACACGCGCGCGTTCGCGCTGTACATACGGCACGGCATGCGGCCCCGGTGTCCGCTGCTCTATCTCGAAGGCCCGTTCGAGGGCGGGCCCCCCGCCGCCGCGGAGGTCGGCCCACAGGAGGCGGCGGCCCTGGACGCCAGGATCTCCGGGGGCGACCGTACGGAGTGCCTCACCTGGTACGCCGGGCTGCCGGGAGCCGGGGTACGGCTCGGCGACGGCGGATACGCGTTCACCCGGATGATCGGCGACACGCTGGTGATCGGACCGGCGGGGGGTGAAACGCCGCAGGACAGCCTGGACGTGATGCTGCGGACGATAGCCGCGCATCCCGGTGCCGAGCTGATCCAGGTGGCGGTGCCGGGCGTGCATCCGCTCCTGCCCATGCTGCTCGACGCCGGCTGGCGGATCACCGACATGGACACCGTGATGACCAGCGAGGAGGGGCTCGTCCAGCTGGACCGCTACCTTCCACACCCCGACCTCGGCTAGAGATCGTCTGTCACATACGGATCTCCGGGAGCCCGAGGGCGAGTCTCTCTCTGGTTTCCCAACCCTTTACGAAACGGACATGGATTGGAGAATACGGGTGCGATATTCGATGGGAGACTCGCCGTAAGCGGCACGGAATGCCCGGCTGAAGTGCGCGGCGTCGCCGAAGCCCCAACGAGCTGCGATCGCATGGACTGGACGCGTATGGTGCCGCGGGTCGGCCAGGAACCGCCGGCACTGCTCCAGACGGGACCGGCGGATCCAAGCCGACAGCGTAACGCCCTGGCCATCGAAGATTTTGTATAGGTAGCGCAGCGAAATTTGGTGCGCTGCGGCGATGGTTTCCGGGCTCAGGTTCGGATCGCCGAGTCGCTGGCGGATGTAGTCCCGAATCTGTGCCTGCCGCAGGAGCTTTCGAGATTCCGGAGGCTTCCCGCCATTGCCGGTGAGGCGATGGGGCAGCACAGCGGATAACAGGTCAACCGTGACCGAGGCCACTGTGTCGGTGTCCTGTGCGCTCAACTCGCCAGCTTGCTGACCGAGTCCGACCAACCACCGGGCGAACACGCCACCCAGTCCGCGGCGGCAGGAAAAGGGCACAGCCGCCAGGTGGTCGGCGATGTTCGACGGCAGAGGAAGCCGTTTCCGGGGGATCTGGAGAACCACGGCCGTGGTGGTGCCCGAAGTACAGGCCCGCCAGCCCTCGAAAGGGCGAGAGGTGTCGATCAGGGTGAAGTTGTCGGCGGTGAGCACCGTTTCCCGCCCCGCTTGACGGATCCCTGCCTCGCCTTGGAGAACGAGGTGGATTTGAAAGGCTTCCGGATCGCGCTGCCGGATCAACTTCGCGGACCTTCGTACGGTCACCGATGGGTGCGCAAGAGTGGCGATCTGCATACCCCCCAACTCCATGGCCTGAGTCCGGGCGCGGAAGGTCTCTCTTTGCTCAGTGTGCACCCAGGAAGGGGTAAGGGCATTCCCGCCATGTTCGAGCCAGCTCGGGAACCGGTCCCGCGCCGGTAGATGTTCGGTGTCGAACTCGCTCACCAACAAGATCGTCCCCCGTCTCTCTTCAGATGACGCTCTCTTCGGATGATCTAGGATCGAAGATCCATTTTCAACCGGATTCACGCTTGTCAGCCTCGTTTACTCAACCCTGGATATACCTGCCAATCTGGGTTTGGGGTCATATGTACCCTCTTGTCCGATTTTTGGTTACCGGGGCCACGAAGGGTGAGGCGAGTGCGCAGATGGTCAACTGGTGGGCATAAGACATCAAAGACATGCCGCTCGTCGAGCGGCAGGATTGCGATCTGAGCGGGGGGCTCGGGAATCGGTTTCCTATTCGAGAGAACTCCGAGCAGCGGACGAGAATGGTGTATAATGGCTGACCCTCGGTATGGTGCATACTGCCTCTCCGATCCGGAGTTCTATGATCGGATGGACCGACTTACTTCTGCGGCGGATGAGTTGGCTGTTCACCAGATGCCACTGCCGGCAGGATGGGCGAGAGAGACTCTGGGGCCGTGGATTACCTACCGGCCTTCGGCGGTGGATATACCATCACAAGGATGGAAGGTTCACGCATCGGCGACGGCGCGAAACGCACAGCGGGTGGCTTCCGCCGTGTGGGACTATTGCACGGGCAACGGTATCGCTTTCAAAGTCACCGCAGGCGTCAAGGAGTACATCTACAGCAACTCCAAGTAGGCTGACCGGTCGGCCGGCGGAAAGCTGGCTGTGATCTATCCGACAGACGAAGCGCAGCTGGAGAAGGTCCTCACTGAAATGGGATCGGTTCTTCAAGGTGAGGAAGGGCCGTACGTGCTAAGTGACCTTCGTT
The DNA here is from genome assembly GCF_042435035.1 of Sphaerimonospora cavernae. NCBI lineage: Bacteria > Bacillati > Actinomycetota > Actinomycetes > Streptosporangiales > Streptosporangiaceae > Sphaerimonospora > Sphaerimonospora cavernae. Next base: position 61,995 of record NZ_JBHMQT010000055.1, on the reverse strand, counting down.
GGAAGGGCGGCCCGCTGTACGTCAGATACGGCGCGTTTCTGGAACGGACACACGTCGACGAGAATGGTGTGGTGAGGTCTGTCATCGCGGACCCTCGCGGTAATCTTGTTCCCGATCCTCGAGGCCCTGTATTCAGTCCGCCAGACTGGGTGCACATCCCCGATTTCCTGCTGGGAGAGCTTGAACGGCGCGGAGAATCGAAGGTCGAGGATTTTCCTTACCAGATAGTCGATGCGCTGCACTTCTCCAACGGGGGTGGCGTATACGAAGGCAGGGACCGCGCGACGGGGCGTAGGCTCCTGATCAAAGAGGCGCGTCCGTATGCGGGCCTGGATACGGCCGGACGTGATGCGGTCATGCGCCTGCGGGCCGAGCGGGACGTCCTGGAGCAGTTGCAAGGTCTCCCATGCGTTCCCGAACTGGTGAATTACTGCACTCTGGGCGACCACGAGTTCCTGATCGAGGAGTTCGTCGAGGGGACACCGCTCAATCGGCTCTACGCCGTGAAGACTCCCCTGACTGGCGATCTACGCAATCGGGCCGAAGTCTCTGAGTACCGCCGGTGGGCTGTGCGTGTGTGGGAGTCGGTCGCCGCCTCGGTACGGGCGGTGAACGGCAGAGGGATCATATTCGGCGACCTCCATCCTTTCAACATCATCGTTTTCGATGACGGAGAGGAGATACGTACAACCCTTGTCGACTTCGAGGTGAGCTGGCGGGTGGGCGAGGAGCGGCAGATCACGCTGGAGCACCCAGGATTCGGAGCGCCGAGGGACAGGCAGGGAACCGATGTCGACGAGTATGCACTGGCTGCCCTGAAGCTCTCCCTCTTCGTGCCGTTGACGATGCTCGTCCGGTTGAACGTGGAGAAGGCCGGTCACCTCGCCGCAATGATCGCTAAGACCTTCGATGTGCCGCAGAGCTTTCTGGATGACGCCGTCGCGACGGTCTCCGGCGCTGGCCGGGAAGGCCATGGAAGGTCCAACGATCTCGGTATCGAACTATCAGCCGAGTCGTGGCCGCACACGCGGGACTCTATGAAGCGGGCGATTCTCGCTAGCGCATCCCTCGACCGCACAGATCGTCTCTTCCCCGGAGATATCGCGCAGTTTGCCGAGGGTGGGGGATTGGCGTTCGCCTGTGGAGCGGCCGGCATCCTCTGGGCGATGGATATCGCCGACGCGGGGCGTTACCAGGCGGGGGAGCGCTGGCTCATCGAACAGGCGCTGCGCGATCCAGGCCGGCTTCCGGGTGGTTTCTACGACGGTGCTCACGGGGTCGCCTACGCGCTGTGGAAGCTTGGTCACGGTGATGCGGCGACGGATCTGCTGCGCAGCAAGATGAAGGACGACTGGGAACGGTACGGCAACGGCCTCTACGACGGCTTGGCCGGAATGGGACTCAACTGGCTGGCATTCGCCGACGGCACCGGTGACGGGGCGTACCTGGATCGAGCGGCGCGGATCGCCGACATCTTGCGGCGACGCCTCGGCGGGCCGGAGGACGTGCCGGAGACGAGCGGTGGGGAGGGGCCTGTCGCCGGGCTCATGCACGGGTCGTCCGGAATCGCGCTTTTCCTGGTGCGCATGTTCGAACACACGGGTGAAGAGGCATATCTGAAAAGCGCCCGGACGGCCTTTGACCAGGACCTCCGCCGATGTGTCGTCGATGACCGCGGAGCGCTCGTGGTCAACGAGGGATGGCGGTCGGTACCGTACCTTCGTGTCGGCAGTATCGGAATAGGATTCGCGCTCCGCCACTACCTGCGAGTCCGTCATGACGACGAGCTCCAGAAGAAGCTATCAATGATTCAGACGGCGGCTCAGTCTGACTTCTATGTATTTTCCGGCCTATTCGATGGCAGGGCCGGGATGCTCCTGTTCAACGCGACCGCGGGGCAGGCTCGCAGGCCGCTGGAGAATGACGCGGTCATGGCACAGGCACGAGGCTTGGACTGGCACTCACTTCGGCGTGACGAAGATATTGTGTTCCCCGGAAACGAGCTGCTCCGCTACTCCATGGATCTCGCGACCGGCTCCGCCGGCGTCATGCTGGCGCTCGCGGCGGCGAACGGCATCCGCAGAGATGGTGAGACCGTCTGTCTTCCGTTCCTGTCCTGACCCATACAGGCTTCCGGGGCCGCCCGGTTCCGGAGAAGTTCCTTCTTCAACCTGAAGAAGGAAGAGAAAGGAGATAGAGATGTCCGTGTACGACCTGCAGGGCATGGCCGCCCAGTCCCACTCGGTGGGTGCCCTCGCCAACAGCGGTGTCAGCTGGTGGTCCTGTGGAGACCACAAGCCGAGCGAGATCTCGCTCTTCGCCTGCGGTTGATCCATCGGGCAGTGCCCATTGAGCGAGAGACGGCAGATCTCAGGGTTGCCCGTCGTCTCTCGGTGATGAAATGAAGAGGGCGGGTGGTCCAGGTGATAGCTGGACCACCCGCCTTCCGAAGGTTAGCAAGGTCGGCTAGCGAGGAGACGGGATGACGGCGGAACGTTCGGTGAGGAAAGCAGGACCTGCGAGAGTGGACACGCCCCAAAATCCCGTCGTTCTGTTGGCCGATGTGGATGTCACGTACGGAACGGGGTCGGCGGCTGTGGTCGCCCTGCGGAAGGTGAACATCTCCTTCACGGCCGCGGAGTTCACCGCGGTCATGGGCCCCTCCGGCTCGGGCAAGAGCACCCTGCTGAAATGCGCAGCCGGGTTGATGAGTCCCACATCTGGATCTGTCCGCCTCGGCGACCTGGAGCTGACGGCAATGCCAGAGGCGGAGCTCGCGGTGGTGCGCCGACGGAAGATCGGGTTTGTATTTCAGGCGTTCAACCTGCTGCCCGCCCTGACCGCCGAGGAGAACATCACCCTGCCGTCGCTGCTGGACAAGCGCGAGATCGACAGGGAGTGGCTGGCCGAACTCATCAGGAAGTTCGGCCTCGAGGAGCGGACGGGGCATCGCCCCCACGAACTGTCCGGCGGGCAGCAACAGCGGGTAGCCGTCTGCCGGGCGCTGCTGGGCCGTCCCGACGTGATCTTCGCCGACGAGCCGACCGGCGCTCTGGACAGCCACGCAGGTCAGCAGGTCCTCGACGGGCTGCGGACGGCCGTGGACACCATGGGCCAAAGCGTCGTCATGGTGACGCACAACCCAGTGGCCGCCGCGCACGCCGACCGGGTGGTGTTCCTGGCCGACGGTACGGTCGTCGACAAGCTGGAGAAACCCACAAGCGATGCAGTCGCCTCCCGTATGAACAGGCTGGAGCGACGCGCATGATACGCCTGGCGTGGCGCACGATCACCAAGACCAGGAGCACTGTCGTCGGCGCGTTCGCCACGCTCGCGCTCACCGGAGCGCTCATCTGCGGAATCGGGTTCCTGCTGGACTCCGGACGGCACTCCCACCTTCCCACGGAGCGGTACGGCGGTGTGCCGATCGTGGTCCATCCGAAAGACCCGGACATGCGCCGAGGCGCCATCCCTGACGACCTGCTCACCGACCTGCAACGCGTTCAGGGCGTGGAACGGCTGGTTCCTGAACGGACCTTCCCGGTGAGCCTTCTCGACGATCGGGGGAACCCGGTAGCCGTACCCGGTGCGCGATCGCTCGGCCATGCTTGGGACAGTTCGGTGCTCACGCCGTTCACGGTTCGGACGGGAGCGCCGCTTTCGAATGAGAACGAGGTCGTCCTGGACGCCCGGCTCGCGGAGCGGAGCGCGGCGCGCCCGGGTCAGTGGGTCATCCTGTCCGTCAACGGCACCACTGGCAGGTTCCGCGTCGCGGGGGTCGCGAGCGCTGCGGCCGGAGCGGACTGGATCTATCAATCGGCTGTCTTCTTTCACCCCACGCAGGCCGTACGGCTGAGCGGTACGGGGAACCACGTGGATGCGGTGGGTGTCTATCCGGCCGCGGGCTCCGACACGCTCGTCCTGGCTCGGAGGCTGGACAGCGTGATCGCTTCCCGGTCTCTTCTGAAGGTGTCGAGGGGAGAGGACCTCGGAGCGGCCGAAGGCAATCTACGTGATGATGCCTCGACGAGTGAATCCGCAGTCATCACCGTGGCGGTTTTCACGGTGATGCTCTCCGCCGTCGTCCTCACGGGGGCGATGGGTCTGTCCGTGCGACGCAGAGGGCAGCAGATCACACTGCTGCGTGCGATCGGAGCGACCCCCCGTCAAATCCGGGCGATGCTCGCAGGCGAGGGCCTCCTGATGGCCGTCCTCGCCATGGTGGTCGCTGTGCCGGTGGGGGCTCTGGTAGCGAACGGGCTGGCCATGTTCTTTGTCGGCATCGGCGCTCTGAGTCCCGCCTTCCGGCTCTCCTACGGGATAGCACCTCCGCTGGAGGCGGCGGGGATCATCCTGGTGGTTGCTCAGCTCGTCGCGTTGGGCGCCACCCGGCGGGCACTGGCCCATCGCCCTGAGGACGTCATCGGTGAGGTGCAGACGGAGGGGCGCCGCGTTGGGAGATGGCGGACCGGGATCGGCCTGGTTGCGCTGGCCGGTGCGGGTGCGATGTTCGTTCTGCTCGCCGGTACGGAGGCGGGTGCCGGAGCAGCCAGCCTGCTTCTTGGGCTCCTCCTGCTCACACTGGTCGCGTTCGGGCTTCTCGGACCCTGGCTGATAATGGGGGTCGCGGCCGCGGGTCGCCGGAGAGTGCGGCGCAGCGCCTTGGGTTTCCTCGCCGTGGCCAACATGTCGTTCAGCCACCGCCGTTATGCTTCGGTCGCGATTCCCCTGATGGTTGGGTCGATCCTGGGCGGGGTGCTCCTGGGCATCCAGCCGGTGACAGATCAGCGGATCGCGGAAGAGGGCCGCTCCCACATGCACGGCAGCTATGTCATGACAAGTGACGGTGGGCTCGCGGAGGCGGTCCGGTCCGCCATCGAGAAGATTCCCGGGGTGGCTGCCGCAGTCGGCCGCGAAGGTCTCCTGCTTCCGACATCACTGGTCACCGCCGAAGCCCGGGGCCTGGATCGGATCGAGGTGGTGTCCGGTTCCGTCTCCGACATCGCCGACCTGCGATTGACGAAGGGATCACTGGCCGAGATGGGGGCCGAAACGGTCGCCGTCAGCACCGCCTATGCCGTCGAACGGAAAGTCACGGTCGGCGACCGGATCGCCATCGTCGCCCCCGGGCAACCGCAGCCGGTCACACTGCGAGTCACCGCGATCTACGAAAGATACGCCTGGATCGGAGACGTGCTGGTGGACGTTCGCGCTCTTACCGGCAAGTTTCCGGTCGCTACGTACTCTTCTATACATGTACGGCTCACTCCGGGCGGTGATCCGGCCCGCATCGCGGCTGATCTGGGCCGTGCCGGCGGGACCCCGTCATCAATCAAGGTGAGCGACCAAGACGAATGGCGACGCTGGCTCAGGGACGAGAACAGCAGGTCCAACCAACCGTCGCAACTGCTGATCCTGGTTTTCGTGGCATTCCTGGTGCTGGCGTCGGCGAACAACCTGCTCGGCTCGTTCGGCGGCAGGGGCGCGGAACTGGACAGCCTTCGGCATCTCGGCGGTACACGGGCGCAGATCCGTACGATGCTCGCCTGGGAGTCGGTACTCGTTACAGGTACCGCCTTGGCTGTCGGTGCGGCGGTTACCGTGGCTCTTCTGACCCCGTTCTCGCTGAACGCCGGTGTGGGATTTCCGCCGATTCCCGCCTCCCTCCTGGTCACGATCGTCAGCGGACCTGTCGCCGTGATGCTCGCAGCCCTCGTGTTCGGCGTGTGGATCACTAGAGAGGTGACGAGGTGACAGCGGATAGTGGCTTGCTGACTCCGTCCTTACTTCTGAGGCCTTTCCGGACCAGGATTCTGTTTCTCCTGTCGGTGGTCGCCGTCAACGCGGTGCTCGCCGTCGTGCCGGCGATGCTCGGGCAGCGACTTATCGACGAAGGGGTGCTGGAACACGACCTGTGGCGAATCGGCATCCTGGGCTCCGCGCTGGTGGCTGTGGGGATCCTGGCAGCGGGGACGACCTTGGTCGAGCGGAGACTGAGATTGAGTCTCGGCGAGGGGGTGGTGGCGACGCTGCGCGTCGATCTCTTCGACCATCTCCAACGACAGTCCGCCGGATTCTTCGCCGCATCCAGGACCGGGGCGGTCGTTGCCCGACTCCATGGAGACGTTCAGGGCATACGCAATGTGATTCACCGTACGCTCCCCACGGTGGCATCCGCGTTGATGACGCTGGTGTTCGCGGGGACCGCGATCATCCTGATCGAGTGGCGGGTAGCTCTCGCGGTTCTCCTCCTCGCACCGGTCGTATACGGGTTGACAATGGTCTTCGGCAGAGCCCAGCGCCCTCTTGCCCAGCAGGCGCTGGTGGCGACTGCCGATCTGGACGCGATGGCCGCCGAACGGCTGAGCCCGGGCGGAGCAGAGATCATCCGTCTTTTCGGTGACCGGGACAGGGAGGTCGATCACTTCCGGGGCCGGGCTCATCGCCTTCGTGATGTGTCGGTCCGTGCCGGGATGATCGAGGCGCGGCTTGGAGTGTCTCTGACCCTGTTGATCGCACTCGTCACCGCGGCTGTTTATGTCGTGGGTGGGCTTCTGACCACAGTAGGTCACATGTCCGTCGGCGGACTGGTGGCGATGATCGCCCTAATCGCGGGCGTCTACGGGCCTATCACCGCACTGCCTGGAGCCAAGTTGGAACTGGTCGCGGGGAAGGTCAGTTTTGAGCGTATACAGGAAGTCCTGGATTTCCCTCCTGCGGTCACAGAGCAGCCCAGGGCGCGGCCGGTTCACGGTTCCTCTGTCACTTTCTCAGATGTGGGCTTCTCATACCCACCGAGGGAATCGAGCGTGCTCGCTTCACTGAGCGTCGAAACTGAGGAAGGAGCGATGGCGGCGCGTGGCGGTCGTGCCAGAGTCCTCGATGGGATGAGCTTCAGCGTGAGGGCGGGTACCACGGTAGGGATCGTTGGCCGTTCCGGCACCGGCAAGTCGACGATCGCCCGTCTGCTGACAAGATCATGGGATGTCGATTCGGGTCGGATCGAGATCGGGGGTCAAGATGTACGTGCTGTGACCCTGTCCTCCCTTCGTCAAGCCGTCGGTGTCGTGACGCAGGATATCTTCCTGTTCAACGACACCGTCAGGGCGAATCTGCTGCTTGCGTCTCCTCGTGCGGACGAGGACGAGATCGTACGCGCATGCCGTACCGCTCAGTTGTGGGATGTGATCAAGAAGCTTCCCGACGGACTCGACACCGTGCTCGGGGATCGGGGAGTCCATCTGTCCGGTGGAGAGCGTCAAAGACTGGCGATAGCCCGCCTGATCCTCAAGGCGCCCGAGATCGTCGTCCTGGACGAGGCGACCGCCCACCTTGACACTGTCACTGAGAAAGCGATTCAGAAGGCACTCCGGCCGTTCCTGGAGGGGCGAACCTGCCTGGTGATCGCTCACCGACTGTCCACGATTCGTGACGCGGACCAGATCCTGGTCGTTGACGATGGACGTCTCGCCGAACAGGGAACTCACGACGGACTGATGCGGCGCGGTGGTCTGTACAGTCGACTTGTACGCGAGGCCGACGACGCGGATCTGGGCAGGGGCGCGATCGATGGGTGTCACCGCTGCCTTCACACCCATGGCGAACCCGTTAGCCGAGGTGCATGAAGCACGCCGCCTATATTCGTCGGACTACAACGCCACTGGTTGCCGCCGAGTCCAAAGGAACCCCGCCCCCGGCCGCTGGGATGGCCGGAGGCGGGGCGGGGGTTGGTTTTCCGGAGTAGTCGTGGTTTCCGGAGTGGTCTGTCAGTTCACCTTGTGCAGGTAGTGGGTGGAGGCCCAGCCCTCCCGGCCGTTCGCTGCCTTCACCGCGGCCCAGCCGTGCCTGCTGCCGCAGGATCCGACGAACCGCCCGTCGGCCACCCGCAGCCTGCCCACCGGCCGGTAGCGGACGCTTGGGCCCCTGCGGACGTTGAGGAAGCCCTTGTTGTGCACCTTCCTGAGCTGGTAGGCGCACGCGAGGTCGGGGATCTTGATCACGGGAGTGGAGTGCACCCTGTGCAGGTAGCGAGCGTGCGCCCAGCCGAGCCTGCCGTTGCTGGTCTTGACCGCCACCCAGCCTCTCGACGCTGAGCAGGCACCGGCGAAGCGGCCATTGGCCACGGTCAGTTTGCCCACCGGCCGATGTTTCACCCCCGGGCCTCTGCGTACGTTGAGGAAGCTGGAGTGGCGGACGTGCCGCACCTTGTAGGCGCAGGCGAGCGCCGGCCGATGCGCCTGCACGGTCGTTCCGGTCTTCATGGACTGGGGATCGGGGCGGGCCGCGTCGGCCTGGGCGGACGGGCTCGAGATCATGAGCCACCCCGCCGTGGCGCAGGCCGTGAGCACGGGGATGATCCGTTTGGCGATCGTCACGATGTCTCCCTTCGGTTCGCATCGCTCTCGCCGGGAGGGGTCGGCCATGTGATGTTCACCGAAGGTTGTTCACCGATTACCCAGCGTTTACACCCGTCCCACGCGCCTCTCCTTTTCTTTTACCTTCGACCGGCCAGAGGAGCCCAGAAGGGCCGGGGTCAGCCGAGGCCGAGCAGGTCGGCGGCCTGCTCGGCGGCCTCGTCGACCGTGACCTCGGCCACCCACGAGGTGTCGTGGGGGCAGCGTGCCACGGCGAGATCGACCCCGCTGGCGCCGCAGACCGGGCATGCGGCGGTCCAGGAGACCAGGGGCCGGTGCCGCGTGCGCGTCAGCGGTCCGGCGTTGACGAGGTTGCCGCACCAGTAGATCCCGATGGTCGGGGTGCCGACGGCGGCGGCCAGATGCCGGGGGCCGGTGTCGTTGGAGATCACCAGCGCGCAGCGCTCGTACAGCGCCGCCAGCCCGCCGACGCTCAGCATGTCCACGACCTGTACGGACGACGTCCCGGTCGCGGCCGCGACCTCCTCGACCACGTCCCGTTCCTTGCCGGTGCCCGTGATGACGACGGGCCGGCCGAGCCGGTCCGCGACGGCGGCGAAGCGTTCGGCCGGCCACCTGCGCCGCGGGTCGCTCGCGCCGGGATGCAGGGCCACCAGGCCGGGCGGCGGTTCGCCGAGCACATGTGCCAACTCGGCCCGGTCGGCGTCCGTCACGGCGAGGCGGGGCTCGATCGCGTCGGTCGTCGCCCCCACCAGGGATGCCACCTCCAGGTACCGCAGCACCTCGTGCTGGTAGTACACGTACGGAACCCAGCGGTCGAGGCGTTCGGCGTCGGGGGAGCGGAGCCCCGCGGTCACCCGCGCGCCCAGCCGCCGCACGAACGGGTTGGAGTAGCGGCCGCCGCCGTGGATCTGCACGGCGAGATCGAACCGGTGACCGCGCAACTCGTCGAAGAGGCCGTCGGGGGCGCGATGCCCATCGGCCGCCTCGGACACCCCGGAGATCGGCGGCAGCGCGATCACCTCGTCCACCGGCCCGGGCCGGCCGGTGAGGAGGTCGGCGTGCCAGGATCTGGCGAGCAGGGTGATCCGCGCGACCGGATAGGCGCGGCGCAGCGCGTCCAGCGCGGGCAGCGCCAGCAGCAGGTCGCCGAGCGCGTTGGCGCGCAGCACGGCGATGCGCCGGACGCCGTCGACCAGCGTGCTCACGACGCCTCGAACACGTAGTCGTAACACTCGGCGCGGCGGTCGGTGACCGTGGTGGGCAGTTCCAGGTGGTAGGCGCGGCTGGGCAGCAGCCCGGCTCCGCCGTACCGCTCCATGACCCGCAGCTGTGCGACGACGTCCTCACCCGCGTGCCGGGGCGGGACGCGCCGCCAGAAGTCGAACCCGCCGCAGTCCGTCAACCGGGTGCGGTCGTAGAGCACGCATCCGCCGATCCAGGCCACCTTGTACGGCTGCCAGCCCCGGTCGGCGTCCCCGATTCTTTCCGCGAGATGCAGGGGGTTGGCGGCGTTGTGCAGCGTGTGCCGCCGCCACGCCGGGGTGTCGCGCCGCACCCGCTCGGGCCGTACCTCGCCGTTCCACGCTTCGTACGGCGACAGCTCGTGGGGACGTACGTCGTCCCGGTGGGACAGGCCGTGCAGGGCGAAGCCGACGAAACCGCAGCGCAGCCGTTCCATCGCGGCCAGCAGCACCTCCACCGCGTCCGGCTCCAGCCACACGTCGTCGTCCAGGTAGAGCACCAGCCGTCGATCGGCCCGGTCGAGCAGGAACGCCCGCTGTTCCGCCATTCCCCGTGGCGGGACGTGGCGGTGGAGTTCGACGGGCCGGCCGCGATGGGAGAGGATCCGCGTCGCCGCCACCACCAGGGGGTCCTCGCCGACCGGGCTCCCCGACTGGTCGGAGATCACGACGCGGAACCCGGCGACGGTCTGGGCCGCCAGGCCGGAGAGCGTGACCGCGAGCGCACCGGAACGGTCTCGGGTGGGGATCAGCACATCCAGGTCTGACGGGGCGAACATGCGCGCCAGATACCCCTGAGGTCATCGAGCAAACGGCTGACGGGGCGACCGCGGGCCCGGCAAAGCGAACGAGCCCCGATTTCTCGGGGCTCGTCGCCGTTCAAATCACCTGGTCTGGGGATTGCCCCTACCGGGTGAGGCCGTGGCTGGGGGCGTGAGTGCCGGACGTGGACGCGACCGAGGCGGCGGCCGTACGGGCGGTGGCACGCCTGCCCTCGCCGGGCAGCTTGGTGGCGTACGCGTACGTCACGGCGGCGGCGGCGATGGCGCCCGTGTTCAGGGCCAGCGCCTTGTCGTTGATGTTGGCGATGGTGTCGCAGGCCTGGTGGTAGCAGGCGTCGTAGGGCTGGCCGGCGGTGCCGCCGAACATCTTCTGCTCCTCGACGGTCTTGATGCCCTCGGCGCCGGTGAACAGGCCGCCGGACGGGATGCCCGCCTCGATGAACGGCCCGTAGTCGGACCGGCCGTCGAAGTCGGTGCCCACGTACTTCTGGCGGATGCCCTTGAAGTAGTTCTCGAAGAGCTTCTCGATCTCGTCGGATCCGGCCGGGCCGGCGTCGCCTTCGGAGCCGTCACCGTCGTAGATCTTCAGGGCGTAGTTCGGCGTGGCGATCATGTCGAAGTTGAGGTACAGCTTCGTGTTGGCCAGCTCCTGGGCCGACAGGTTCGCCACGTAGTGCTCGGCGCCGAGCAGGCCGAACTCCTCGGCGCTCCAGAACGAGAAGCGCAGCTTGTTCCTCGTGGGGATCTTGCCGAGCGTCCGGGCGACCTCGAGGATCGCGGCGCTGCCCGAGCCGTTGTCGTTGATGCCCGGCCCGTCGGGCACGCTGTCGAGGTGGGCGCCGAGGTGAACGACCTTCTTCGGGTCGCCCCACTTGGAGTCCGCGATGACGTTGTGCGTGGTCTTCACCGCGCTCGTGGTGTCCGTCTTGATCCGGGCCACGGTCCCGGCGGCCGCGAGCTCCTGGCCGGCGGCGAACGTGGTGCCGACCACGGGGATCGTGACCGTCGGCTCGCCCAGGGTGCCGTTGAGGAGCTCGGCGCGACCCTCCTGGCCCTCGTTGAAGATGATGGCCCCGGCCGCGCCGGCGGCCTGCGCGTTCTCCGCCTTCTCCTGGAAGGAGCAGGTGCCGCGCTGCATCAGGGCGATGCTGCCCTTCGTGAAGCCGGCGAAGTCGGCCGCCTCGCAGCCGGAGGTGGAGGAGTTCGGCGCGCCGGGCGGCAGCACGAGGTCGACGTTCTGCACGGCGGCCGTCACGTCACCGGACCCGGAGTAGGTCATGATGGTGAAGTCTTCTTCCCCCGCGTAGGTCTTGGGGCTCGGCGCGGTCCGCTGCAGCACGGCAGGGGAGTTCTCCGAGAAGAAGGGGAAGTCGAACTGCTGGAGCGTGACCTGGTATCCGGCCTTCTTCAGCACGCTCGCCACGTAGTCGCGGGACGCGTCGTGTCCGGGGCTGCCGGCCGCGCGGTTGCCGCCGTTGGCGTTGGCGATCTGCTGGAACTTCTGCAGGTGCTGCTTGACGGCCGACGCGACGACCGAATTGATCAGCTGAGCGGGCTTGGGGTCCGCGCTCGCGGGTGTGGCCAGCGCGAGCGGGAGCACGAGAGCGGCGGCCGCGGTGGCGGCGCCGACCCCCCTGCCAAGGGTGAAGGGCATTGGGCTCTCCTTCGGGTCCAATGTCAGGAAATGTCCCCCGGTAGTGGTACTGATCGGGAAACTTAGCCGCTGTCAATCCATCCGTGAAGGGCCGACAGCATCCCTCTTCTCAGTCGTTATGTAGAGCGGCGGGGACGCTGCCCGCTTGATGGCATCTTTGGCGCTTTGCACTCTATGTCGGCTTTTGAGGGTAACTCTCAGCTATCTTCCAGGAAGCATCGGTAACTTGGGGCGGCATGGCATGGCACCGCAAGGTCAACGATGCGCTGGTCAGGTACACCGGGATACAGATCAAACGGGTGGGGAACGCGGGTTCCGCGGCCCCGGCGGCGGCCTCTCCCGCCGTGCCGGGGCAGGCCCGACCGGATGAGGCGGCGGCCGTACGGCCACCGGCCGACCCGGAAAACGATCGGCTGCTGACAGCGCCGATCTTCATCATCTCCCCTGTGCGGTCGGGCTCCACCCTGCTGCGCGCGATCCTGAACGCTCACTCCCAGCTTCACGCTCCACACGAACTGCACGTGCGCCGCCTGAGTGTGGGGTTCGGCACCTCCCTGGCGGAACGGGCGATGGAGGCACTCGGCCACAACCGGGCCGATCTCGAGCACATGCTGTGGGACCGGGTGCTGCACCGCGAGCTCGTACGCAGCGGCAAGCGCTTCATCGTGGACAAGACGCCCGCCAACGCCTTCGCCCACCAGCGCATCGCCACCTGCTGGCCGGACGCGAGGTACATCTTCCTGCTGCGTCATCCCGCGTCCATCGCCGCCTCGTGGCACGAGGCCAGCCCGGACAGGCGGACCTTCGACGAGGCGGTGGTCGACGCACTGCGATACATGAAGGCGGTGCAGCGGGCCAGGAAGGCGCTGACCGGCCACACCGTGCGCTACGAGGACCTGACCGAGGACCCCGAGCGGGAGACCCGGGCCGTCTGCGAGTTCCTCGGCGTGCCCTGGGAGCCGACGATGCTGGAGTACGGCGAGCAGGCGGTGCTGCGGAAAGGGCTCGGCGACTGGAAGGACAAGATCCGTACCGGCAGTGTGCAGCCTGGCCGGGAGCTGCCCGGCCAGGAGTCGATCCCCGAGGCGCTGAAACCCATCTGCCGCAGCTGGGACTACCTGTCGACGTCGGTGAGGCCGTCATGAGGATCCGCTACATGCTCCTGCACGCCTATGGCATGGGCGGCACCATCCGGACCGTGATCAACCAGGCGAACGCGATGGCCGCGTTCGGCCACGACGTCGAGATCGTGAGTGTCGTACGGCGTCGCGACGAACCGCAGTTCCGCATCGACCCGGATGTCATGCTCACCCCGCTGGTCGACCAGCGGGACGGCGTGCGGCCCGACACGCTCGGCCGCCGTGTCTGGCGGAGGGTCCGCGGCAAGATCGTGCCACAGGGGGAGTTCGCCGCGGGATACTTCACCGAACGGGTGGAGAGGGCCGTCATCGACTACGTCTCCTCGCTCGACGGCGGCATTCTGATCACCACCAGGCCGGCGCTGAACCTCATCGCGGCCCGTCGCGCCCCCGAATCGGTCGTGCGCATCGCCCAGGAGCACATGAACCTGGTCGCCTACCCGGAGACGGTCCGCCAGGAGATCGCCCGGCACTACGGTAGGTTCGATGCCATAGCCGTACTGACCGGGACCAACCAGCGGGAATACCAGAGGCTGCTGCCGGCCGCGAGGATCGTGCGGATCCCCAACGCGGTCGACGTCGTGGACGGCGAGCATTCACAGCAGGAGAACCAGGTCGTGATCGCCGCCGGTCGTCTTGTCCCGCAGAAGGGGTTCGATCTGCTTCTCCGGGCGTTCGCCCAGGTGGCCGGGCGGCACCCGAAATGGCGGTTGTGCGTCTTCGGTAGCGGCCCGAGGCGGGACCAACTGCGCGGGCTCATCAACGAGTACGGCCTGGGCGGGCGCGTCTCCATGCGCGGCCGTACGAACCGGCTGCACGACGAGTTGGCGAAGGCGTCCATCTATGCGCTCAGCTCGCGCTTCGAAGGACTGCCCATGGTGATGATCGAGGCGATGACGCATGCGTTGCCGATCGCCGCCTTCGACTGCCCGACGGGTCCGGCGGACGTGTTGACCCACGAAGTCGACGGGCTCCTCGTTCCACCGAAGGACGTCGACGCGCTCGCCGCCGCCCTCGACCGGCTCATGTCCGACCGGGACCTGCGGGTACGGCTCGGCGCCGCGGCGGCCGTCACAGCCAGGGACTACGGCCGTGGCGCGGTGATGCCTCTCTGGGAGAACCTCTTCACCGACCTGTCTGCACAGAAAACCCTCCAAGGGGTCAGGTGATGGGCAGGGCGGTGGCCAGGAGGACTATGCCGACCGAGCCGACGAGCGAGGCGATGGCCATGCTCCGCGCGAACATGGCCATGCCTCTGCCGTTGGCCCACCCGTGCAACGCGGCCGCGACCATGACGAGGACGAAGAGAAGCAGCTTGGCCGCGAGCGTCCGCCCGTAGCCGGGATAGGCGAGCGACTCCCAGGTGACCCCCTTGTGCAACGCCATGGCGATCCCGCTTGAGATCTGCACGGGCAGGAAGAACGCCCCCGTGAACATCCCGAAGCGGCGGCCGACCTCGCGGAGCACCCGGGCGCGCTGGTCCGTCTCCAGGAGTCGCCGCGCCAGCGGGAGGACGACGAGGGAGACGGTGAGCTGCCCGCCGACCCACAGCGCCGCGGTGGTGACGTGCAGGAAGCGGATGACGGACCACCAGGTCAACGGGTCACCTCGAAGATGCCGTGTGCGCCCGCCTCGCCGTGGCGCATGTCATGATCGACGAAAGGATAGTGGCCCGGCTCCGGGAAGACGGTCTCCACGAAACCGCCCTGGGCGGCGGCCAGATCGAGCACCTGGGAGCCCCCGCCGTCACCCGGACGGAGCAGGTAGGCGCCCTCCTTGTAGACGGTGTCGAACTGCGACCCCACGATGTGGAAGGCCGTTCCCGAGGCCGGTCCGGCGGCGACCACCCACACCCGGACCCGCTCGCCGGGGCGGGCGGTCAGCGGGGCGTGGTCATATCCGGCGGCGGTGCCGTTGAACATCCAGGCGTCGGGCCGGCCGTCGTGCATCTTGGCGACCTGGGCGGTGCTGCCCGGCTGCCCGAGGTACAGCTCACCCTGGACGAGCACGTACTCCCGGTCCACCTTGGCCAACTTCGGCGGATCGATGATGACCGCGCCGTACATGCCGTTGGCGATGTGCTGGAGCATCGGCATGGTCGAGCAGTGGTAGAGCCAGGCCCCGGCGTGCTCGGCCCGGAACCGGTAGGTGAGACGTTCGCCGGGCTGGATGGTGCGCATGGGCACGTCGGGCGCGAGCGACCCGGCGTGGAAGTCGATGCCGTGCCCCATCGTGTCATCGTTGATCAGCGTGACCGTGAACACGTCGCCGACCTTGCCCCGCAGCACGGGCCCGGGGACGGTGCCGCCGAAGGTCCACATCCGCTGCCGCACTCCCGGCGCGACCTCGATCTCCTTCTGGACCGCGCGGATCTCGATCTTGTGCTCGGTGCCGCCGGGCGCAGGCCGCAGCGTCGCGTCGTACGGACGCCATCCCGTGCTCATCGGAGCGGTCAGATTGAGCGGGCCCGCCGCGGCGTGATCCATCTGATCCATGTGATCTGTTGGATTCGATCCGGTGGCCGGGCCGGATCCGGCGGCGCCCTTGACCTCGATGCGCATGGTCATGCCGGCCGCGCGGTGCCCCGGGACCGTGCACCAGCCGTCGATCGGGCCGGTGAGCGGGGGAAGTTCGAGTGTCGCGGTCTGCCCGGGGCCGAGCATCGGAGTCTGCTGGCCGGTGGCGAGGCGCAGGTCGTGCTGCTGGGCGTCCCGGTTCGTCACCCGTAGCACGAGCCGGGTGCCCGGGGCCGCTTCGATCTTCCCGGGGCTGAACCGCATGCCCACCAGGGTGACCTCTACCGTCTGGACGCCCGCCCCGAGCTGGGCGGTGCGCTGTGCGCTGTTCTGCGCCGTGACTCCCGTCCCGCCGCTGAGCGCGACGGCGACGGCCACCGCGGTGGCCAGCACGCCGACCGTCACACCTCCGGCCGTGGGCGACACGCGGGGCCCGCGTGCGCGGACCACGGTGACGGTGGCCAGCAGGACGAAAGCCCCGAGTGCGGCCAGCACGGCCGCCCAGGCGAACTGCGACACCCGGCCGGGCACGGGCAACGCGATCAGCGGCACCGCGGCGTTGACCAGAGCCAGCCGGATGATCCAGCCCCGTTCCAGCAGCGCCGCGTTCCGCTTCAGCGCGGCCGGTCCGCCGCCGAGCACCACGGGCAGGAGGAAGGTCAGCGCGCCGAGGAGGGTCTGCCCGACGAAACCCACCAGGATGAACGGCACCAGCGGTTCGATTCCATGTGCGACCTGGTCGGCGGCACGGGTGGCCACCACGGACAGATCGGTGAGCACGGCGACGACGAACCAGGCAGTGCCCGCGGCGAGCATCCACGCGGCCGGCGTGTGCGGCCGCCGACGCCGTGCCGTACGGAGGAACGGCACGAGGGCGAGCGCGGCCGCCGCGGCGTACAGCAGCAGCCCGGCCACCGCGACCCAGCGCGCTCCGCCGAGAAACCCGCCCACCGTCACCGCGAGGCCGGGCACGGCCAGGCGCAGGGATCGGCGGGCGATCGCCCCGCTGCCGTCCGCCATCTGCGTGCGCAGCACCGTGGGCCAGAGGGTGAACAGCGTGCCCAGCACGGCCAGGCCGATCCAGCCGAGCAGGTTGACGTGGATGTGCGCGGCCTCCAGGCGCATGGTGCTGACACGCGGCGGCCATCCGGCGAGCATCAGCCCGCCCAGCGTCCCCCCGGTGATGAGCGCGGCTCCCGCGCAGATGTACCAGGCGACCACGTGTGCGAACCGGCCGCCGAGGGCCCGTCTCGACCACACGGCCAGGATCCCCACATGCCAGCAGATCACGCCGACCACGATCGCCGCGCCGGCGATCCCCACCTGGATGGGGCCGTGCGTGGCGCCGTACAGCACGGACACCACGCCGGTGTTCAGGGCGGCGAGCCGGACCGGGCGCACCCACTGCGCCGGCTCGCTGTGGCGCAGCAGCGCGATCGCGAAGTGCTCCGTCCAGGTCACGATCGCGTTGGTCACCGCGCCGAGCAGGAAAACGTGGATCAGCAGCCACTCGGGAGCGGGCAGCCGGCCGTGCGCGAGCGCCGCGACGCCCGCCAGCGCGAGCCAGGCCAGCACGACCCCGTTGGCCCTCGCATGCCAGGAGGCGCGCGAACGACGCTGCGTCGGCGGCGTCGGCCGGGGGCCCGGGGTCCCGATGCGCACATCGACCGATGTCATGACGACTCCATTTTGTGAGAGCGAGACGGGCGGGAGACGGCTCCCGCCTGATGAGCAGGGCCGGTTTGCCGGGCGGACCCTGTGTGACCGGCGACCCCCGTTCGACGGGTGGGAACGAGGCGGCCGGAGAGCACGGCGCAGCCGGCGAACGCGAGCAGCGACACCTCGCCGAGCACCCCGCCGACCGTGCGGACGGCGGGCAGCCCGCCGACGTCACCGGCGATCCGCACCAGCAGGGCGGCGTGCAGCAGCGCGAGCGGGCCGTACAACATCGGGTGGTACGGCAGCCGCACCCGCAGAACGGCGGGCAGGATGACCGGCGCATGGCCGAACACCATGGACATGACGAACCCGAGGAACACCGCGTGCAGCGAGGCGTCGTAGAGGCCGCCGGTCTCCGGCCGCCCGAAGACGGCCCAGAGCGCGCCGGCCAGGGTCAGCCAGGCGTAACCGGAGAGCAGGCAGACGGCGGCGAAGCGCGGCAGACCGGTCGAGCGCACGGTCCGGCGTGCGATGTCGTGGACGGTCAGCAGCCCGGCCAGCGCGACCATGCCCAGCCCGGCCACCCGCCATCCGATGACCGGCCAGGGCACCGAGGCGAGCACGCCCGCGCCGAGCACGCCCATGGCGGCGAGGATGCCGTCGCTCGCGCGGCGGCCCTTCGCCTGATGGGGAAGGAAGCCCACGTGTGCCAGCTCAAGCCGTTCTCCCGCGATGGTGAGCACGAGGAACGCCATCAGCCACGGCACCAGATCCGCTACCGGAAGCCCGCGCAGCCACAGCAGACCGCCGATGTACCAGGCGATGGCGCCGCACATCTGGACGACGACCTCGCGGCCGGGGCGACGGGCGAGCAGCACGAGATAGACGGCGAGGAACCAGCCGGCCGCAGCGGTGAGCAGCACCTGCCCGGGCCGCGTGAACCCCGCGGCGCCCGCGAGCGCGCCGATGCCGGCCAGGGCGGGCGCGGCGTAGCCCCACGGGCGGCCGAGGGCGACGGCGCGCTCGAGGGAGATGAGCGTGCCCAGGAAGCCGAGCGCCATGAGCGGGCCGTGCTGGGTGGCGAGGGTGGGGTTGGGGACGGGTACGCCGGTGCCGAGCAGGCTCAGGCCGCCCCAGAGCCCGGCGATGACCGACAGCATGGCCCCCGCCAGCAGCGGCAGCCGGCTGACGGCGGCTCCGGGACGCGGGATTCCGGCCTTGGCCGGGGGAACCGCTCCGCGCTCCCTGGTCTGCGGGGCTTCTGCGCTCATGATCCGGGGCCTCCACCGCCATCGCACGAGCACGAGGTTTCCCCGTGGTCGTGCTGCTCGTGGTCGTGCAGGGTGGCGACGCACAGGTCGGGCCGTACGAACGGCTGCAGGCGAACGGCCTCGGACGGCGCGCCCATCTCGGCGAGCGCTCCCTGCATGAGGCCGAGGTGCACGCCGCAGGCGACCTCGGGATCGGACTTGGCGAGCTCGTGGAACGGACAGCGGCGCAGCTCGATGCGGGAGCCGTCGCCGACCGGCAGCGGTTCGAAGCCGGCCTCGTCGAGCAGGGTCACGATCTCGGCCGTCGTCGCCCCCAGGGCGGCCTCCATCGGCGAGCGGTCATCCGGCTCCGTGTGAGGGGGGCCATCCGCCGCGTCACCCGTCGCCGTGACACCGGGAGGTGCCTGTTTTCCGGTGCGTCTCCCGACGCGCCTGCCGTAGGCGCGGCCCGCGGAGATCGCGGCGGCGCTCCGGTCCTCGCCCAGGCCGCCGAGGTAGGCGAGCAGCACCTCGGCGAGCAGACGATAGTTGCGCCGATCGTCGCCGTCGCGCTCCGCGTTCGACGATTCGTGGGCGTTCAACGATTCGTGGGTGTTCGGCGAGTGGCTGTTCGACGAGCGGCTGGTCGCCGAGTAGAGCAGGCGAGGGCGGCCCGGCCGTTCGCGGTCTTCCCGCCCGCCGGTGGCGTGCCCGTGCTCGACCAGGAGCGCGAGATGGCCGCGCACGGTGTTGGGATGCAGCCCGACCGCGGCGGCGATCTCGGGAATGGCCATGGGCCGGTCCGCCCGCCGCAGGGTCTCCAGAACGGCCACGCGACTCACGTCCGCCAGCACCCGATGGGCGCGCGGGTCGATGTCCTGGCCGCCGCCGTCGGCCGTGCTCTTAGTCACTCGTCGAGTTTCCACGGTCTATAGTATAAATACATCGGAGACCGTGAAAAACCCCTCCGGCCGTCGGCTTGAGGGAAGAACAGACTGCCGGCCCCCGGGCCGGGACGAGGTGAGGAGCCGTACATGACCGTTACCGGCGAACAGACGCAGGCCGCTCCGGTGGCCGGACCTCAGGAAGCCACGGTGCGGGCGATCCACGATCACCACCGGAAGCTCGGCCGGACGATGGCGGATCACGCGCTCACCATCGGGCGCGCGGTCGACCAGCTGTCTTCTCCGACCGCCCGGCAGGCGACGCTGGTCGCGTTCTGCAGGGAAGAGATCCTTCCGCATGCGATCGCCGAGGAGCGGACGCTGTACGCCACCGGCGCGAAGCTGACCGAGGCGGCGCTGCTGGTGCGCGCCATGATGGGTGAGCACACCGAGTTGCGCGACCTTGTGGACGCGCTGGAGCAGGCCCGCACTCCTGGTGAGATCGCCGGCGCCGCCGCTGCGCTGAACGCGATGTTCCAGTCGCACCTGGTGAAGGAGAACGACATCCTGCTCCCGGCGCTCGTCGACGCCGGTGTCGACCTCGGCGCGCTGCTGGGCGGCATGCACGAGATCCTCGGCGAGTCCGGCCACGCGCACGGCTCGGAGCAGCCCGGTTCGGGCGAGGCCGCGGAACAGGCACAGGGGCACGCCTGCACATGCGGCGGCCACGACGACCCGGCCGCCGAGACGAGCGCGCAGGTTGTGGACGGCGAGTTGGACGTACGGCGCCTGGTGCACGGCCGACGGCACGAGGAGATCTTCGCGACCTTCCGCGCCCTGCGGCCGAACGAAGCGTTCGTGCTGGTCAACGATCACGACCCGAAGCCGCTCTACTACCAGTTCGCCGCTCAGCACCCGGGTGAGTTCGACTGGGGCTACGTCGAGTCCGGCCCCGAGGTGTGGCGGGTGCGGATCGGGCGGCTCTGACCGGCGGCACTTCCCGGTCCGGAGCTGCCGGGAGCGTCCGCAGCGCTCCGGCTCGAAGCCTTTCCCGGCCTCGGGGCCTCCCCGAAACGCCGACGCCGGCGTGCAGGGAGGCCTCGGTCGGGGAGGCTCCCGGCGCGCCGGCGTCGACGGCCTGTCCGCTCCTGATCAGGGGAGGCCGATCAGGGGAGGACTGATCAGGGGAGGGTCGCGAGGTGGGGCTTCACCGTCTTGGAGAAGTTCCAGTTGTGGGTGGCGTCCCAGTTGATGGACCAGGTCATCGCGCCCCTGATCTCCGGGTAGGCCCGCGGCGGCACGAACGTACCGCAGTTGGCCTTGGTCGCCAGGCAGGTGAGGGCCTGGTTGACCAGGGACGGAGCGACGACGCCGCCGCCCGCGGCGCCCGGCCCGGCCGGCAGGCCCAGGGCGACCTGGTCGGGCCGCAGGCCGTTCTCCAGCTGGATGCAGGCCAGTGCGGTCATGAAGTTGACCGTCCCCTGCGAGTAGGCCTGCGCCTTGTCACAGCCGAGCATCGAGCCGGAGTTGTAATACTGCGTGAACACGACGGTGAGGATGTCCTTGATGTTCAGCGCGAGCTTGAAGTACTCCATGCCGGTCGACTGCATGTCGATGGTCTGCGGCGCCATCGTGATGATGAGGCCGGTGCCGACCTTCGCCCGCAGGGAGCGCAGGGCCTGGCCCATGTAGGTGGCGTTGAGACCGTTCTCCAGGTCGATGTCGACTCCGTCGAAGCCGTAGCTCTGCATGAGGCCGTAGACCGAGTCCGCGAACTTCGTCGCGGCGGCCGCGCTGCCCACCTGGATCCGGCCCTTCTCGCCGCCGACCGAGATGATGACCTTCTTGCCTCGTGCCTGCAGGGTCTTCACATCGGCCTTGAACTGCGCGTCGGTGTAGCCGCCGAGCCCGGCCGACAGGTCGGCGCCCACGCTGAAGCTCACCTCACCGGCCGTGGAGGTGGCCTCGCCGAAGGCCACCGCGATCAGGTCGTACTCGTTCGGCACGGCCGACAGCTTCAGCAGCTTGGCCGCATGGTTGTCGAAGTTGTGCCAGTAGCCGGTGAGGAAGTGCTTGGGCAGCGGACCGGTCGAGCAGCCGGTGGTGGTGGCGTCGGCAGGGTTGCTCGCCGGGCCCTCACCGACCGAGTTGTACGCGGTGACCGTGTAGGAGTAGCTCGTGCAGGCGGTCAGGCCGCTGATCGCCTGGGAGGTCCCGGTGGTCGTGGCCACGAGCGTGTTGCCGCTGCGGATGCGGTAACCGGTGACGGTGCCGGTCGCCGCGGGCCAGGTCAGGGTCAGGCCGGTGTCGCTGACCGAGCCCACGGTGACCGTTCCCACCTTGCCGGGCGCGCCGTTGGAGCACCCGGTGGTGGAGCCGGAGATCGGGTCGCTCGCCGGGCTCTCGCCCGCCGAGTTGTACGCCTTGATCGTGAAGGTGTGCGAGGAGCAGGCGGCCAGGCCGGAGATCGTCGCGCTGGTCCCGGTCACCGAGGCGCGCTGCGCCGTACCCTCATAGACGCGGTAGCCGGTCACCGTGCCGGAGGCGGCGCCCCACGACAGGGAGATCGAACTGTCCGTGGTCGTGCCGACGCTCGGAGCGCCCGGCTTGCCAGGGACCTGAACCTCCGGTCCGCCGCCGCCGTCACACGGGTTGCCGTTCACGGTGCAGTTCGTGATGCCGGGGAAGTTGCCGGGGTTGCCGTTGAAGCCGAAGCTCTGCTTCGCGCCGGGGGCCAGTGCCCCGGCCCAGCTCGGCGGGGTGAAGGTGTAGTGCTGGCCGCTGCGGGCCATGGTCGCGTCCCAGGCCGAGGGGATCGAGAACCCGGCGGGCAGGTCGAACTGCACGTTCCAGTTCACGGGCGACGACGTGCCGTTGCTGACGGTCACGCTCCCCCCGAATCCGGAGCCCCAGTCCTGGGTCTTGGCGAAGGTGGCGGTGACCGAGCCCGCCGCCTGCGCGGGAACCGCGATCAAGGGCAGGACCAGGGCCGCCAGGGCGGCCACGCCGCCCAGGGTGGCGCGTAATTTCATGTTCACCTCAGGGGGTCGAGATGGTTGGGGGGAGCCGTACGGCTCGCGCCACAGGAGGCGACGGACGCGAGCCGTACAGGGGAGAGTCACATCCCGGCTCTATTAAGAAAGTTTCCTAATAGTTCTCGTGATCGTATCCCTGAGGAGGCCGCCCTTCAAGGCCCAAACACGTCTTCGGGGCTGAAAGTCACCAGTGCGTCGGGCTTGCGGGTCAGATCGGGCACCTCGGCGTCCTGCGCCGCATAGCCGACGGGGAACAGGATGTACGGCCGCTCGTTGGCCGGCCGCGCACAGATCTCGCTGAGGAACGCCATCGGATTCGGCGTGTGCGTGAGGGTGGACAGCCCCATCGTGTGCAGCGCGGCGATGAAGAAACCGCAGGCGATGCCGACGCTCTCGTTGACGTAGTAGTGCTTGACCCGCCTGCCGTCCGGCCGCATGCCGTACTTCTCGGCGAAACAGACCACCAGCCACGGCGCCACCTCCAGGTAGCCCTTGTCGGAGGTGGTCTCCAGCGGCGCCAGGGCCTCGCGCCACTCGGGGGGCAGCCGCCCGCCCTCGTAGTTCTGCCGCTCCTCGACCTCGGAGGCCTCCCTGATCCGCTTCTTGATCGCGGCGTCGCCGATCAGCACGAACTTCCACGGCTGCTGGTGCGCGCCCGACGGCGCGGTGTTGGCCGCCCGCACCGCGAGCTCCAGGCACTCGCGCGGCACCGGCTCGTCACTGAAGAAGCGCACGCTTCTGCGCCGATCCAGGTGCTCGTAGAACTCCCGGCCTCGGGTGATCATGTCCTGCTCGGCGTACCGTTCCGGGCGATAAGGAACGAACGGGTAGGAGTGTTGCTGTGCCATCTGCCACCTCCATGACTGCCACATGTGCAGGCGTAGTCTGATTCGCGATGACAGACCGGGCAATCGAACGCGCATTTTGCTGCCGAATTGGCAGTCGACGATCGAGCGCGAGCGGCGGAGGTGGGCAGATTGGCAAGAACCGGGCTCGACACGCTCGACGTACGGATCCTCCGTCTGCTCCGCGAGCATCCCAGGACGGGCCTGCTGGAGGTCTCCCGCCTGCTGGGAGTGGCGAGAGGTACGGTCCAGGCCCGCCTCGACCGGATGATCGCCGACGGCGTCGTCGCCGACTTCGGGCCGAACCTGTCCCCCCGAGCCCTGGGTTATCCGGTGCAGGCGTTCACCACACTGGAGGTCGAGCAGGCCTCCCGCGCCGACATCTCGGCCGTGCTCGCGGCGATCCCCGAGGTGCTCGAGGCGTACATCGTCACCGGCCCCGGCGACGTGTGGTGCCGCATCGCCGGCCGGGACAACGAGCACATCCAGTCGGTCATCGACCGCATCCTGACCATCCCCGGCGTACGGCGCAGCAGCACGGTCATCGCCCTGTCCGCCGTCGTCCCCCACCGCGTCCAGCCCCTGGCCGAACTCGGAGACGGCTAACGAGGGCCGTTCACTGAGTATCGGTGCTTCTCAGTGATTCGCCCGTTGCCGGGCGAAGGTCCCCGCCTGATCCAGGCGGTCGTATGACGCCCGGTGCAGGGTAGACGCTTCACGGTCACCTGCCCCGCCGGGCGGGGTCTTATGGTCGGCTCCACGTCCGTTTACCGTCTCCGGGCCACTCCCGGCGACCTGCCGCCCCACCAGGGCGGCCAGATTGCGTGCGGCGTTGACGTCCCGGTCCAGGACCAGGCCGCACTCCTCACACGTGTAGGTCCGTACCCGCAGGGGCAGCTTGGCTTTCACCGCACCACAATTCGAGCACGTCTTGGAGGAGAGGAACCAGCGGCCGGCGACGATGAGGGTGCCGCTGTTCCACTCGGTCTTGTAAGCGAGTTGCCGTCGAATCTCTCCGAACCCGGCGTTGGAGATCGCGCGGGCGAGCCTGGGGTTGCGGACCACGCCCGCCACGTTCAGGTCCTCGATCACGATCGTGCCGTACTCCCGCGCCAGACCCGTGGTGAGCTTGTCGATCGCGTCGCGGCGCAGCCGGGTGGTCCGGTGGTGGACGCGGTTGCGTTGCCGGTTGGCGTGCTTCCACCCGTTGGATGGCCGCTACCCGGTGCGACGGTCGAGGCCGATCTTCCGGGAGACCGCCCGCGATTGGCGGCGCAGCTTCCGCTGGGCCGCATGGTAGGAGCGGGGGTTGGGCGCCAGCGGACGGCCGCCGGAGAACACCGCCAGCGTTCTCGCGCCGTGCCGTTTTCGATGCGGCGGGCGAGCTTGCGGGTTGACTCGTGCGCTTGAGCGTCCCCACTCTCGGCAAGGTGACGTGCTTGCGGTCGGCTTCCAGGCGGATGGCCGGTGGTGAAGCGGACCGACGGCACGGTGCGGCGCTTGGCCTTGAAGCGCGGTAAGCCCATCCGCTGACCCTTGCGCTTTCCCTTCCGGGAGTCACTCCAGTTCTTCAACGCGGCGGCCAGCCGCTCCAGATCGGTGGCGAGGCTTCCTTGGAGCATTCGGCCCACCACGGGGCGACCTGGCGCTTGACGCGGTTCCACTCCTTGCGCAGGGCGTACATCGGCCACGACATCGCCGGGGTCAGCGCCTGCTAGGGACGCCCTAGGAGCGTTCGGCCGCGCGCTGGTCCAGGTTGGCCTTCACCTTCGCCAGGCCCAGTTGAACGCCATCGTGCCGCCCCGGCGTGCGCGGCCAGCGCCTGCTCCTGGGGGGTGAGATCCAGCGCGAACCGGTAGGCATGCCGGGTCAGGGTCATCGCGATCCACCTCCACCTCTAGAGTGCCTGAACAACTACTCAAGGTGAGCAATAGCTCGGCTGTGCCCATCCAGTGCCGGGAATCCGCAGACATCTCTCGGGAGACCTCCGACCAGCGGTCCGGGCAGCCGAACGCCCGGCATCGCCGGGCGCAGCGCCGCAACCTCACAGGCCTGCATCCCGGCTCTCGACTCCCAATCGCGGACAAGACCGGCAGACATCCACGCTGGGCGTGACCTCGCTCAACGGATGGCGCCGGAACCGCCGCCTGCAGAAGAAATCCGAGAAGACCGGAGAAGAACTGATGGATTCCTCAACAGTCGTAGCCCTCCGCGAGGGTTTTGAGGCCGCGCAAGGTGTTCTCGATGGCGGAGCGCAGGTCGTCGAGTCGCCACCGGACGATGGCCTCCTCCCGCTCTGGACTGCGGGCGATCGCCAAGGCGAGCCCGGACGGCGCCGGCCCGATCCGCGCCCGTGTCGCAACTGAGTAACAGGGAGCAGTCCGCCATGTGATGTAAACCACACAGGAAATTTTCAGCGGAACGGGAACGGCGCCCTCCGTCACATATGGCAGGTCAGCGCAGTCTTATTACTTCAAAACCCCGACCCGGTGGGCCCGCAGGTGAGGCAGGAGGGCGGCATTCGCGCTTGACCAAAGATCACGACGAAACTACTGCCTGATTCGTCAAAAGCAAGGGCAAAAAGCCCAAACAGTCCAAGGGGTCGAATCATGAAGCGTAAGACCGCTGCCATTACCGTACTCACCATCGTCTCGGCTGGTATCCTCACCGCATTACCGGCGTTTGCTGAAGGGAGTTGGAGTGGCTCGCTGACCAGTGTGACGACAGGATTCGAGTCTCGGCGTTGGAGTGATATGAATTCCGATGCGGCCGCTACCACGATCAAGCTGTACAACTGTCGTGATTATCTGGGTAGCGGGAGTAACGTAAATGCGTATCTCGAGTTGTTCAAGGATCGCTTTGGTCCTGACCCCAGTGTCGGAACTAAGACGTTCACCAATTGCGGGACCAGTACAGGGTCAACCCAGAGTTGGGGGCGTGGAACCCAGGACGACTATTATTTTGTGTTCCAAGGAAGCAATCGCGGTAACGCCTCCTTCTCTGCTTCCGTCACCGTGAAGTACTGAGGAGACGATCGCGGGACCCTGCGAAATCAGGCTTCACTGGGGCGAAGCCCCGGAAACTAGATCGCTGGGCGGGTATACCGTTAAACTTCCGAAGCCGAACCAAAGCCTCCGCGGGTTCTCGAGAGTACGGGCTCCATCCGTCTGGAATCGCCAGAGAGGGTCGTTAAGCAAAGAATCAGTAATATGATTCTTTGTCGCGGTAGTACGTCTGCCAGCAAGGGACTGGGACTACGCCAGTGCCGCATCAATGTGCGGCGCTGGCTTTCCCGTTTTAGTTAAGGGAGCACCTTGTCAATATCGCTTCACGGATGTTCGTACGGTTATCGGCGCAACAGTTTGGTTCTCAACGAGCTGGACCTTTCGTTCCCCGCAGGTGTATCCCTGCTGCTTGGTCCGAACGGCGCGGGTAAATCGACATTACTCGGCATCGCGGCTTCGGCTCTTGCTCCTCACACGGGGCACGTAGACTATCGGGGCCTTAACCCAAGGAAGAGTCGGGACCGGAAGGAGTTCAGAAAGGCTGTCGCGTGGATGCCGCAGCAGATCAGCCCGATACCTGGCCTGACGGTACGCGAACAGGTTGCGTACATGGGGTGGCTGAAAGGGTTGGCGCGTAAGGATGCTTGGAGCAGGGCTGCGGACTCCTTGGAAGCGGTCGAACTCGCGGACCTGATGCATCGCAAGTCGCATGAGCTCTCTGGGGGGCAGATACGCCGGATGGGCCTTGCCCAAGCACTTGTGCATGAAGCCGAAGTAGTTCTCATGGACGAACCGACAGCAGGGCTGGACCCTGCTCAACGTGAGACGTTTCGACGTCTGATCAAACAAATCTCCGCCCACTCTCACGTCATAATATCGACACATCAAACCGAGGACATCAGCGAACTGTACGAATCAGTGATAGTCCTGGACCGGGGACAGGTGAGGTTTCAGGGAAGCACGGTCGAATTTCTTGGTGCGGCAGACGCGGTGAGCGCGTACCGGCGGCTGGTGAGCGGAGAAATTTGATGAATTGGCATGGTCGCCTCCGTTCGTCCACCGGTCTTTACGCCCTTCCGCTGGCCATCGTCCTGGCCGTGATGCAGGCGCGTCGAGAACTCGGATCCATGGATCTGAGCTGGCCGGGGGCTTCTGCGATGGCTGGTTCAGCGGTGGTCGTCATCGCTCCCATCTTTGCGGCGGTCGCCGCATGGGAGGCGGGACGTCTGAAACGAGGTCGCGTTGAAAATTGGACCTCCACCCGACCCTGGTACATTGTCGCGCTCGACGCTGTCACGCTTCCCCTGCTATTCGCCGCATGTGCTCTCATGTCGGCTCTCCTTTCGCTTCTTCCCGAGATGGCATCGGTTCCGGGCGCACCTGACTGGAGATTCATCGGCGTAGCAGCACTTGTCTGCATCGGGTTCATATCTCTAGGATTCGGCGCCGGACGGTTACTGAAACCTGTTTATGCAGTACCTGCCTGTCTCGTCGGAACCTATCTTTGGCTGGCCTATCCGATTTCTATGCAGCCACTTTGGCTCCGACATCTCACCGGAAATTATGACATGGCATGTTGCCGGTACGATCAGGTCCCAGACGCACGTGCCCTTGTAGCCGGTATGTTGGTTGCCATCGCAGTGGTGGTAATGGGAATCGGACTCTCTGTTGCTCAACGCCACCTCGCGGTCAAGCGGGTACTCGCTGGTCTCTTCTCTCTCAGTCTCGTGTCATGTGGGGTGCTACTCGTTCATGACATGAGTTGGGAGGCGGCCACCGCCCGGTCAGCCCAGGAATTGATCTGCACATCAGGCACAGGCCAAGCAAAGCTGCGTGTGTGCGTGTGGCCCGAACACGCTGATGACGCCAGGGTAATCGCGAAGGCCGCGTCTCCAGCCGTCAATCGGTTGGTGGGGGCAGGGCTTCAACGACCTAAGACTGTAACGGAAGGCCCGCCGGCGGAGAATGAGTGGTCCTTTTACTATCCCGGTGATCCGGCCAGCGTGCCTTGGGCGATTGCACTTGGTCTCGTTCCCCAGGACGTGCCGAAGTGCCAGGATCAAGGTGGTGAATGGCTGACGGGGGATATGGTTCTTGTGCTCGCGGCCTGGCTCTCCGTGAAGGCCGGATCTCCAGATGATCTGGTGGAGAAGCGGGTGGGGCCTGAAGCCATGGCCCAAGTACAGCAGGTGACGCAGAGGCCGACATCTTCTCAGTTGAAATGGTTCCGCGACAACATGAAGATTCTGGGCGCCTGTGATGTAAAACCGGTGACGGTGCAATGAACATATTCCTGAGAGCCCATCGGGCGAGTGCCTCGGCGGGTGTGCTTGCTCTGGCTGTTCTTTTGGTAGCTACGCTTTCCGGTCTGCAAGTGCCGACTTTGAACCTGCTGGGCGGTGGCAAGTCGTACGTACCGGTCGGAGTCCTCCTCCCTCTGGTAGGTGTCTCTGCCATCATGTCATTTCTGACGAATGTCCCCGCCGAGATCGAGGCTACTGCTGTTAGGCCAGTGCAGCGATATGAAGCGCTCGCGGTCTCGCTCGCGGTTGTCCTGTCGCTCGCAGTTGGCGCTCTCCTCGGGTTCACGGGCCTTCAAGAGCATGCATTTGCAGCTACCCGGAACCTGGCAGGCTACGTGGGGCTGGCTGTGCTGGGACATAGGTTCCTGGGGCGCCATGCGGCTGTCGTCATTCCGCTGATCTTCGCATTCGCCTGTATGACCGCCGGCCGTAAGGCAGGCGGTCAGCTCTGGCCGTGGGCATGGCCTCTGTTCGAATCGAGGCATATTCCAGCCGCCCTAGTAGCGGTCGCTCTATATCTGATCGGCCTTGTGTTCCTGCTATCGAAGGCCCGACCTATGCGGCGCGCTAAGGATGGTCCATAGTCGGCAAGCCCATAGTCGGTGCTTGGAACTTCGGCCTGGTGGGACGGCCCAACCGTTCAACCAGGCCATTTTTATTCTGGCCGGCTACCGGTCGAGTTCTTCCACCTGATCTTTCGTTCGTCAGACGCTCCCTTCTAGCGAGCGCGCTCAGCGAGGGATTTGATGCCGCGCAGGGTGTTCTCGATGCCTGAGCGCAGGTCGTCGAGCCGCCGCCGGACGATGGCCTCCTCCCGCTCCGGGCTGCGGGAGATCGTCAGGGTGAGCCCGGAGGGCGCCGGACCGATCCGCGCGCCATGGACCAGACGGGTGCCGCCCGCCTCGGGATCGAGGACGAACCGCCAGGTGGCCACCGGGGTCCGCGGGTCGGGTATGGCGGTGCCGAACCGGCCGTCCGGGTCGACCACGGCCCAGGCGAACGCACGCGGCGCGTCCAACTCGACGACGTGCGACACGGTCCGCCACTCGCCCAGCATGTCGTTGCGGTTGTGGCCCTCGAAGCGGGCGTTCACCGCCGGACGGTCGGCGCCGTCGAGCCATCGCACCCGCTGAAGTTCGGGGCTGAACCTGGCCGGCAGTTCGATGTCCGTCACCAACTCCCACACCCGTGCCGGGTCCGCATCGATGCGCACCTCGCACTCCACATTGGGGGCATCCACGTAGTGCACGTCCTCGTCCCTTCTAATGCGCGCCACGGCGGTCTGGCGTCGCCGCTCGGAAGTTATAAGATCATCGACTGTTAGAGTTGTACAATTAGTGCATGAGTGAGATGCCGATCAGTGAGGCCCGCGAGCACCTCGGCGAGGTCGTGGGCCGAGCGCGTTACGCCAAAGAAGAGACCGTCCTGACTCACTACGGACAGCCGGTCGCCGTGGTGATCTCCATGGAGAAGTATCAGAAGCTAACCAAGAGCCAGGACGATGTCCCGGAGTATGAACTGCCATCTGAGATCACCGCCCAGATCGAGGAAGCCCGTCGTCATCCTGAGCGTCGAACGCCTCGACCACGGCGAGCCGGACGGAGTGCCGCGTCCTGATGGTTGAGATCGCGTTCGATCCACAGCCTCATGAGGCCTACAACTCGCTGGAGAAGAGCGCTACCGGCGCACACCTTCTCGACGCCATCGACGAAGCCTTGGACCTGCTGGAAGCCGATCCCGGCGATTCCCGCGTCCGCCGTAGGTCATTCAAGGACGGCCTCTGGGGAATCCCGCTCCGGGACCGAACCGAAGATTGGCTCATCATCTGGGAATGCGATACCAGCGAGCCAGACGTCATTGTGATCCGCTATCTCGGCGCCGATCCGTTCGCTTGACAGACGATCTGCTTCGGAGGGGCGAGGCAGGGCCGGTCCTCACATTGCGTTGCCGGGAAGCCTTCAGGCTCCCGGGTTGTGTACGGCCCGGCCGTACTGACGTTCCGAGCCTGATACCCCGGGCGTGATCGATCGCCTCAGGCCTTGGTGTCGAAGGGCGAGAGGAGGCGGCCTTCGGTGAGCAGTTTCTCTACGGAACGGCGCAGGGACTCGGCGTCGTTCAGGTGAGGGAACGGCTCGGCCGCAGGCGGATCCACGCCTAGGAAGGCGCACAGCGGACCCCACCCCTGGCGAACGTCGAACACCAGGAGGCGTTCCGGTGGGAGGCTCTCTCGGACGGCGGCGACGTGCCGGTGGTAGGCGGCGATGGCCGACATCTCATCCGGCGCCTTCTCGCCGAAGCGCCACTCCTCCTCGAAGACGGACCGGCCGATCTTCTGTAGCAGCGGGCGGAGACTCTCCACGGCCGCCATGACGGTGTTCCCGGCTTCGTGTGCGTGCTCTTCGAAGGCATGACGAGGTCCGTTCGTCATCAGGGCGTGGAAGCTCGCGTACCAGCCGGCGGGGTCGCGAACGGTGAGGACGACCTTCGCGTCGGGGTAGGTTTCCGCGAGCTCCCGCCAGAAATAGCTGGCCGGCCAGTCCACGCATGATCGGTAGCCCTCGAACGTCCGATCCCAGTCCACCGGGGAGCCCGAGCCGGCGGGCAGCCAGTGCTCGGCATACTCCGGATGAGCCATGATCTCGAACATGTGGTAGCAGGGTCCGAAGCCGAGCCGCTCCAGGGCCGCTTTCAGTGAGGTTGTTCCGGTGCGCGGGAACCCCGCGCCGATGACCTTGATCATGTTCAGCCTTCCGCCGCGGACGACTGTCACCTGCCTTCTGACGGGCGCATCACCTCCCTGCACTTCCTATGAGACTTTTTCCCACTTTTCCGACGAATTCTCGGGGAGGAGATCGAGTACCGCTGACAGCGAGGCGAGCGAGCGTGGCGGGGGCGTGCGCGTCGGTGATCTAGGTCGCGCAGAACTCGTTGCCCTCCGGGTCCAGCAGGACCCACCAGTGCCCGGCCGGCCCGTGGTCCACCTCGCGGACGCGGGTCGCACCCAGGCCTTCCAGCCGGGTCACCAGCTTCTCGAGGCCGCCGGGCTCGCCGTGGATATCGACGTGCAGGCGGTTCTTGCCGGCCTTTTCCTCGGGCACGTCCTGGAAGAGCAGTCGCCGCCCGTGGCCGACGCCGCTGATCTCGTCGTACGGATCCTCGGGATGCCGGATCGCGGCGTAGCCGCGGAAGATCTTGCGGCCGCGATGCTCGGCGACCGCCTCCTCCCCGACGTGCCCGGCGGCCAGCAGTCGCTCGATGAGCGCGCTGGGATCTTCCACCTCGTAGTCCAACGCCGCGGCCCAGAAGTCCGCGAGAGCAGGCGCGTTCGCGCTGTCGATGACCAGTTTCCAACCCAATGCCATGCCACCGGTTATACCGATGCCCACCGACAATCGGCGGATCGGTCGGATCAGACACCGAGGTGGCGCAGGACCGCGAGGACGCGGCGGTGGTCGTCGCCGGACTCCGCCTATGGCTCGGGCGAGGCAGCGGGGGCGAGGCGGGCGACGCACAGGTCGGGTTCGACGAACGGGTCGAGGCGTTCGGCCTCTATCGGTGCGCCCAACTCGGCCAGCAGGCCCTGCATGAGCCCGAGGTGGATCGAGCAGACCACCTCGCGGTGCGCCTCCGCGGTCTCCCGGAACGGGCAGTGGTGCAGCAGGACCTTCCGCCCGTCCTCGGCGGGTTCGGGGGCGAACCCGATGTCGGCGAGCATGCGCACCAGTTGGCGGGTGGCGGCCTCGACGTCGAGACGGCGGAACGGCGGCGGCCGGTCGGCGAGATAGCGTCCCCAGGCGCGTCCGGCACGCAGCGCGGCCTGGGCGGGTTGGGGCGTCTCCGCGGCCAGCGAACCGGCGAGGATTTCGGCGAGCAGCCGGTAGCTGCGCCGCCCGCTGTGCGCGCTTTCGGGCCGCGCGGTGTAGAGGATGCGTGGGCGTCCGGGCTGGTCGCGGTCTTCCGCGTTCCGTTCGGCCAGGTCCGCCTCGACCAGGGCGTCGAGGTGGAACCGGGCCGTGTTGGGGTGCAGCCGCACCCGCTTGGCCACCTCTCCCGCGGACAGCGGACGACCGGCCTCCTGTAGCACGGCGAGCACCTGGGAACGGCTCTCGTTCAGGGCCGGCACCCCGCCGGGATCGGGGCGAGCCACCTCACGGACATCCATTCAGCCATTTTACACAGAGTATTGGTGAAAACCAGGGGGTCGCGAAGGGGCGGTCCCGGCACCACGCTCGCATGCGAGTCCGGTCGTTGAGTTTACCTGATTCTTACTGTAAAAATTACAGCGAAAGGGCAGAGATGACCAAGGATGCCTGGCGCCACGGCGGGCCTGGAGGTCCCGGTCTGTTCGAGAAACGGCATGAGGAGGACGGGAATGGCGATAGCGGAGCGTACGGCGGAGACGACGTGGGAGGGCGCGCTCGCCCGCGGGCGCGGGACGATCGACGGGGGGAGTGGGGCCATCGAGGGGATGCCCGTGACGTGGGCGTCCCGGACCGAGCGTCCGGACGGGTTGACGAGCCCTGAGGAGTTGGCCGCCTCGGCCCACTCCTCCTGCTTCGCCATGGCGCTCGCCCTGCGGCTGGGCGAGCACAAGGCGGTGCCGGAGCGGCTCACCGTGGCCGCCACCGTGACCCTCGACGAGGTGGGCGGCGTGCCCACCATCGTCTCCTCGGCGCTCCGGGTCCGCGGGCGGGTGCCGGATCTGGACGCCGACGGTTTCCGCAAGGCGGTGGACGAGGCGGCGGGGCTGTGCCCGGTGTCCCGGCTGTTCGCCGGAGCGAAGATCACTGTCGACGCCGAGCTCGAATCGGAGTGATCCGCCGCTGATGAGCTGATCGGCTGATAAGCGTTGGAGGGCCGGCGGCGCCGGGCACGCGTACGTGACCGGTGCTCGCCGGCCCTTTCGCGATGAGGCCCGGCCGGGCGGAGGCCCGACTCAGCCGCCCGCGTTCGCGACGCGGCCGATCCGCACCCGCCAGGTCTCGGGGCCCTGCTCGAGGTAGTCCCAGCTGAACTCCCCGGTGTGCTCGGCGGCGAACTGGTAGTAGAGCGGCTTGGGATCGTGGTCGTTGACGAGCACGAAGCCCTCTCCGGCCCCCAGAGCGGTGTACGTCTCGAAGATGAGCTCGTGACGCCGGGCGGGGGCCTCGGTGCGCACGTCGAGTTCGCGGTCCTCGGTTGCCATGTGTGGTCTCCTCCGCATCGTCGATCAGCGCCTTGTCTGATCTTGTGGATTTTCCCAATCGCGATTGTTTATACGAGCACGCTAGTGCAAAATGGCAGACGGGACAACAAGCCCGATGGAGGAGGCCTGCCGTGACCTACGTGATCGGCGAACCATGCATCGACGTGATGGACCGCGCCTGCGTCGAGGAGTGTCCCGTGGACTGCATCTACGAAGGGGCGCGCTCCCTTTACATCCACCCGGACGAGTGCGTCGACTGCGGCGCCTGCGAACCGGTGTGCCCGGTGGAGGCCATCTACTACGAGGACGACCTGCCCACGGCCCTGCAGCCGTACGCGCAGGACAACGCGCGGTTCTTCAGCGAGACGCTGCCCGGCCGCGACGCGCCGCTGGACTCGCCGGGCGGCGCGACCAAGCTCGGTCCGATCGGTGTGGACACCGAGTTGGTCGCCTCCCATCCCCAGCCGGACGAGTGAGCCGCGGCGAGAGCGGCCCTGGCGGAGGAGCGCGGTGCCGGCGAAGCCGTAAATAAGTTGTCGGTGCCGACATAATGGAATCATGGGCAAGACTTATGAGCGGATAGCCGGTCGGCTGCGCGACTTCATCGAGGCGCAGCCGATGTTCTTCACGGCGACCGCTCCGCTCGCGGACACCGGCAGGGTCAACCTGTCACCCAAAGGGCTCCTCGGATGCTTCGCGGTGATCGACGACCTCACGGTGGCCTATCTCGACTTCGCCGGAAGCAACGCCGAGACCATCGCCCATCTTCGTGAGAACGGCCGGATCACGCTCATGTGGTGTGCCTTCCAGGGGCCGCCGAACATCGTGCGCGTTCACGGGCGGGGCGAGCCGGTCTTCCGTGACGACCCTCGGTGGGCGGAGCTGCTGGCTCACTTTCCCGGCATCGACTCCAGCCGGCACGGCCTGCGGGCGATCATCGTTGTCCGTGCCGAACTGATCCGCGACACGTGCGGCTACGCCGTCCCTTTCATGACGTACGACGGGGACCGGGATCTGCACGGCAAGCGCTTCGAGCGTGAGGACGACGAGTCGCTGGGGGCGTACTTCGAGAAGAAGGAGCACGTCGCCGCCAGCCTTGACGGCCTGCCCGGCCTTCCGTTGCCGCTGCCCCCGACGCCGAGCGCGCCGAAGTCAGGTGGATGACCCGATCTTGTCGGTGGACACCAGTAGGATGCCACGGTCCAAGCAGGCAGTGATCTACCCGGAAAGGGCTGCACGTGGCGCAGAAGGTGATACTGGTTGACGATCTCGACCTCTCCGAGGGCGATGATGTGGCGAGGCGGGAGTTCCCGCTGCTGAACCGGACCTTCGCCATCGACCTGTCCGACGCCAACCACCAGCGGCTGAACGACGCTCTCGCGTTCCTCGACAGGGTCATGGAGAACTCCCGCGAGGTGAAGCAGGCCTCGCGGTCGAAGAAGGCGGCCGACACCTCGCCCCGGCTGCGGGGCTACACGCTCACCGACGTCCGTGAATGGGCCCGTGAGCAGGGAGTGGAGGTCCCGGCTCGGGGCAAGGTCTCCGACGAGGTCGTCGAGCGGTTCATCGCTGCCCACCCCGAAGCGGCCGCCACGGATGCGGGCGCCACGGACACGGAGACCGAGTCCGCCGTGGAAGCGACGCCGGACGCCTGACGGCTCGTACGGCCCGCCGGCCCGCCGGCCCGCCGAGCGGCTACCCACGCCGAGGCATACCTCGGAGAACGCCGGTGTGGCCGCGGAGACCGGGCCGATCGGCCGTACAGAGATGTCCCTCGCGTTGTCCCTCGATGTCCCTCAGGCGAGGGAGACGGTGACGGGTAGGTCCTTGATGCCGTTGACGAAGTTCGAGCGGACCCGGCGCACGTCCCCCGCGCGTTTGATGTCGGCCAGACGCGGCAGCAGCTCCTCGAACATGATCCGGATCTCCAGCCGGGCCAGCGCGTTGCCGAGGCAGAAGTGCGGGCTGCCCTTGCCGAAGGTGATGTGGTCGTTGCTCTTGCGGGTCACGTCGAACGTGTAGGGGTCGGGGATGGCCCGCTCGTCCCGGTTGCCCGAGGCGAACCACATCACGACCTTGTCACCCTCTGAGATCTTCTGTCCGTGGATCTCCACGTCGCGGGTCGCCGTACGGCGGAAGTGGTAGACGGGGGAGGCCCAGCGCAGGAACTCCTCCACCGCCGCCGGGATGAGCTCGGGCTGGTCGCGCAGCTTCGCCAACTGCTCGGGGTGGTCGATCAGCGCGTGCATGGAGTGCGTGATCGCGTGCCGGGTGGTCTCGTTGCCGGCCACCACGAGGAGCAGGAAGTAGTTGTCGAAGTCGCGGTCGCTCAGCGCCACGCCGTCCACGGGGGTCTGGTTGACGAGCCGGCTCACCAGGTCGGTGCCTTCGCCGCCGCGGCGCCGCCGGGCGAGCTCCCGGCCGTACTCGAAGACTTCGAGCGAGGCGGGACTGCGGAAGGGCAGGTCGCGGTACCTCTCACTCTCCTCGCTGTGCAGCAGCACGTCGGCGTAGTCGGGGTCGGTGTTGCCGATGATCCGGTTGCCCCAGTCGATCAGCTGCTGGGTGTCGCCCTCGGGGACGTCGAGCATCCGGGCCAGCACGTTGATCGGGAAGTCGGCGGAGACCTCCTTCACGAAGTCGAACGTGCCCTTGGCCAGCGCGGCGTCCAGTGTCTTGGCGGTCAGTCCGCGCAGGAAGACCTCATATCCGGCGACGGCCCTGGGGGTGAAGTCGCGCTGGAGCAGGCGGCGCAGCGAGGTGTGCCGGGGCCCGTCGGTCTCCAGGAGGGAGCGGCGGATCTCGGCCTGCCGGTCGTCCACCTCCTCCAGGTTCACGAACTTCGTCGAGGTGAAGGTCTCGACGTCGCGGTCGGCCTTGACGATGTCGGCGTGCCGCGTGAGCGACCAGAAGCCGCTGCCGTGTTCGCCCTCGTCCTGCCAGTGGACGGGCGCCTCGTCCCGCAGCGCGTCGAACATGCGCCAGGGGGTCTCGCCGTCGAGGAAGTTGTCCAGGTTCGCCAGGTCGACGTCTTCCAGGCGCATCGGCACTCCTTAGAACAAACAGATGTGGCTGGAGATGGCTCAGAGGTGGTAGGCGTACTCGCGGAACTCCCAGTCGGTGACGAACTGGGAGAACCGCTCGACCTCGTTGCGCTTGTAGGCGAGGTAGGCCGTGGTGAACTCCTTGCCGAGCACCTCACCGAGCGCGTCGTCGGCGGCGAGCGCGTCGAGCGCCTCGGGCAGCGAGGAGGGCAGCATCGGCGACCTGCTGGTGTCGTAGCCGTATCCCTCGAGCGGGGCCGGCGGTTCGACGCGGTCACGGATGCCGAGGTAGGCCGCCGCGAGCAGGCCGGCGATGCCGATGTAGGGGTTGGCCGACGCGTCGCCGAGCCGTACCTCGAACCGGCTGGCCGCGCCGCGCTCCGGCGGCACGCGGACCATGGCGCTGCGGTTGTCCAGCCCCCAGTCGATCAGCCAGGGGGCCAGGGTGTCGGGGCCGAAGCGCTTGTAGGAGTTGATGGTCGGGTTGAGCAGGGCCGCCAGGGCGGGCGCGTGGGCGAGGACGCCGCCGATCGCGTACATCGCCGTCTGCGACAGCCCGTACGGCCCGGCGGGGTCGGCGAAGACGTTGCGGCCGGCGGCGTCCGCGCAGGACAGGTGGGCGTGGAAGCCCGAGCCGCCTTCGTCGTTGAACGGCTTGGCCATGAACGTGGCG
This sequence comes from Sphaerimonospora cavernae, assembly GCF_042435035.1. Lineage (NCBI taxonomy): Bacteria > Bacillati > Actinomycetota > Actinomycetes > Streptosporangiales > Streptosporangiaceae > Sphaerimonospora > Sphaerimonospora cavernae. The sequence continues at coordinate 24,402 of NZ_JBHMQT010000055.1, read as the reverse complement.
AGCAGCCCGTCCCGCCGGGCCAGTTCCTTGATCGCCGACTTGAAGCGGAACGCCCGGTCGGCCGCGTCGACCGCCTCGCCGTGGTGCAGGTTGATCTCGAACTGTCCGCCGGAGAACTCGTGGTTGCCCATCGTCACGCCGAGGTCCATCGGGCGCAGCGCCCGCAGGGTGCGCAGGATGTGCGAGCCGCGGTCGCCCTTGGTGCCCGCCACGTAGACGTTGCCGGGGGCGTCGTCGTAGCGCCGCCAGCCTCCCGAGCCGTCCGGCTCGAGCAGGAAGTACTCCAGCTCCGGGCCGACCACTCCGGTCAGGCCCAACTCGGCCAGCCGGGTGGCGGCCGCCCTGACCACCTCGCGCGGCGCCTCGGGAAAGGGGCCGCCCTCGGCGGGGTCGACCGTGTCGCCGAGGCAGGCCGCGACGCCCGGCTCCCAGGGCAGCGGGACGAGGGTGGACAGGTCGGGGCGGATCGAGATGTCGGGCAGCCCCTGGTCGAGGCCACCGGGCACCGGCACCACGTCGGCCTGCGGCGAGGTGTAGTAGACGGCCCGGCAGAACGCGACGCCGTGTTCCATGACGTCGGGGAGCCGCTCGACCAGGACATCCTTGCCGCGCTCGGTCCCGATGAGGTCGGGATATCCGATCCGGACGATGTCGATGCCCTGGTCGGTGAGGCGTCGCACGATCTCGGCCGCCGGCTCGGTGCTCGCTGAGCCTTCCAACACTGGGCCTCCTCAGAAGTTCGAATGGGTACGTGAGCTGGTCGTTTGGGGGCAAACAATACGCTGGGAACGGCAGGGCCACAAGACCCTATGCCAGAACTCACCTATGTGCTACGGGATGACAAAGCCCAGCTCAGGACATATCGTATGGGTCCAAATGATTATCGTGACAAGGAGGCGCAGTGGCGACGGTGCGCGGTTTCTTCACGCCCAAGACGGCGACGGGGCGTTCCTCGCTGATCCCCAGCCCCCCGTGGCACTACTCCGGTGATCTGCTCACCGTGGAGTACCGGACCGACCCCGCGAAGGTGGCCGCGCTGCTGCCCGAGCCGCTCGGCCTCGCCGAGGAGGACCCCGGCGCGGTGGCGGTGATCTGGGCCGACTGGCAGTCGTGCTCGGAAAGCCGGGAGGAGCTGCTCGACCCGGTGCGCGCACAGTACAAGGAGTGCTTCGCCGTGGTCCGCTGTTCCTACGGCGGGCGGACGTACTCCCGCTGCGTCTACATCTGGGTGGACAAGGACTTCGCCGTCGCCCGCGGCATCCACCAGGGCTACCCCAAGAAGCTCGGCTCGATCCACATGACCCGGCCCCATCCGTACGGCCTGGCAGCGCCTCGCATCGACGCCGGCGGCGCCTTCGGAGCGACGCTGGCGGCGGCGGACCGGCGGCTCGCCCAGGCCGTCGTACGGCTCCGCGAGCCGAGTGAGACCAATGGCTTCGTCAACGGGCACCCGATGGCGCACAACCGCTGGCTGCCGTCCATCGAACCGGGCAAGGGCCTGGCGCTGGACGAGCTGATCGTGGCGGGCGCCGAGAGTTTCGAGGCGGGCCAGGCGTGGGCGGGCGAGGCCGAGATCGAGCTGTTCGACGCCCCCACCGAGGAGCTCGCCGACCTGACGGTCGAGGAGGTCATCGGCGGGTACTACCGCCAGGTCGGGGTGGTCTGGAACGGCGGCACCCTGCTAGAGACCGGCACCTCCGGCGCCCTCTAGTCCCGACCTCCGCGAGGAGGGGCCTCCGCAAGCAGGCCCCTCCCATCACCCCGAGGCCGTGATCTCGGCCATCTCTGCAAGTGTTCGCGAGATCACGGCAAGGGGGTGGGGGCGGATGCGCCTTGGCCGATCCGGTGGTAGGTGTCCGACCTGTTCTCCTTGATCCACCAGCCGTAGCCGAGACCGATGATCCCGGCGATCAGCACGAGGCTGGGGATCAGCCAGTTGAGCATGGAGTCGGGCGGGGTGCCGAGCAGCGCGTGGAAGTTGATGATCGCGAGCACGAGGATGACCGCCAGAGCCAGGGCGGCCAGCGAGGGTGCGACGATCCGGCCCCAGCCGTTCTCGCCGCGCGGATCGCGGAGGAAGAAACCGATGACCGAGACCGAGGTGATCACCAGGAGCAGGATGACGCCGAGCGCGCCGAGGTTGGTGAACCAGTTGAACAGTGTCTCGGTGGGGTCGTCGCCGACGATGGCGAAGACGAACAGCACCACCGCGGCGATCAGAGTCTGGGTCACCGAGCCCACCCACGGCGAGCCGTGCCGGGGATGGGTCCGGCCGAGACCGCGCGGCAGCACGCCCTCGCGTCCGAGCGAGAAGAAGTACCGGGCGACCGCGTTGTGGAAGGACAGCAGGGCCGCGAACACCGCGGTGACCAGGAAAACGGCCCCGATCCTGCCGAACGTCGGGCCCATGGCGTCGCTGCCCAGCACGAACAGCAGGTCGGGCCCGTGCTCGCCCGCTTGATCGATGACCCGGTCCACGCCGGCGCCGATCCCCATCGCCCAGGCGGTGAAGGCGTAGAAGACGCCGATGACGCCGACGGCGATGTAGGTGGCGCGGCCCACGGTGCGGCGGGGGTCGCGGCACTCCTCGCTGTAGATCGCGCCGGACTCGAAGCCCATGAACGACGCCATGACCCAGCAGAACCCGGCGCCGACGGCACCGGTGGTGAGCGCGCTCCAGGAGAAGGCGTCCATGGACAGCCCGGCCGGGGCCGAGGCGACCTGGGAGGCGTCGAAGATGATCACGATGATGGTCTCGCAGATCAGCAGGACGGCGAGCACCCGGGCGTTCAGGTCGATCCGGCGGTAGCCGAGGAAGGCGATGAGGAGGAGCGCCGCGAGCGAGGCCACCCACCAGGGAATGTCGACCCCCAGCTCGGCTGTGATCACTCCTGCCGCGGCGAAGCCGAACAGGCCGTACAGGCCGGTCTGCATCGCGTTGTACGCCACGAGGGCGACGAATGAGGCGCCCACCCCCGGAATCCGGCCGAGGCCCTGTGCGACGTAGGCGTAGAACGCGCCCGCGTTGGAGATGTGCCTGCTCATCGCCGCGTATCCGCCGGAGAAGAGGGCCAGCACCGCGGCGAGGACCAGATAGATCACCGGGATGCCGACGACCCCGGTGGTGGCATAGCTCAACGGCAGTCCGCCGGCGGCGACGGTCAGCGGTGACGAAGCGGCGACCACGAAGAAGACGATGTGGGCGACGCCGATGCGGCGGCGGGACAGTTCGTGGTTCTCGGTCGTGCTTGTGGGGGCGGACCGCCCGGCGGCGATGGCCTCATCTGCCATGGCAACCTCCCATCGGAGAGGGAATGGGGTTCAATCAAGTGATCGGCTGAGGGCCGGATCACGACGGGTGGAAATCTTTTGCCCCCGAACGACCTGCATGTTCGCGGATCGTACGTGTACAAATGAACTCGACGCAAGAGTTGCGGGGTGTTTCGAACACCCATTGAGCCCCCGAAGGGAGCCGGGACGTGCCCGCCCACTATCCGTTGTCAGCCACCGAGGAGGCGGTCAGTCGTCGGCTGGGATCGATCCCGGTCAATCGTGAGGCGCTCGTCGCGGTCTCCAACCTCCACCGGGCGGCCAGTGCCGTACGGCAGCACCTGGAGAACTCGGCGCTGCGCGCGGCCGATCTCACCTGGAGCGCCTTCGTGGTGCTGTGGGTGGTGTGGATCTGGGAGGAGATCGAGACCCGGCACACGGCCGCCGAGGCCGGCATCTCCAAGGGCACGCTCACCGGGATCATCAAAACGCTGGAGTCACGGGGCCTGATCGAGCGCCGTCAGCATCCCGACGACCGCCGCCTGGCCCTGCTGCGCCTCACCCCCGAGGGGCTGGCGTTGATGGAGGACCTCTTCCCCGCGTTCAACGCGGAGGAGGCGTTCGTCGTCGACTCCCTGGGGGGCGAGGAGGCGCTCCACCTCGCTGACACGCTCCGCCGCATCATCACCCACCTGGAGGAGAAGGGCGAGGCGCGGCGCGAGAGCCTGCGCCGTGACACGCCCGTCCCGCCCCGCCGCGGCGGGCGCCGCCGCGCCACCTGAGGGCTCAGCCGCGCGCCGCGGCGACGAGCGCGTCGAAGATCCGCTGGTTGACGGGGTCGGTCGCGGCGGTGTCCTCCGGGTGCCACTGGACGCCGAGGAACCAGCCGTACGGCCCGGCCTGCCCGGCCTGCTCATGCGACATGCGCAGTTCGGCGGCCTCGACCGTGCCGTCCTCGGCGTACGCCGTGGCCACGAGACCGTCGCCCAGCGTCGACGCGCACTGGTGGTGGTAGCAGGACGCGGCCACCTTCTCCGTCCCGGCCACCTCGGCGAGCAGTGAGCCGGGCCACACCCGCACCGGGTGGACGACGTGCCGGTGGTCGGCCTCCATGTGCTGGTTCAACCGGCCGCCGAGCACCACGTTGACCACCTGCAGCCCGCGGCAGATCGCCAGCGTGGGCAGGCCGGTGTCCAGTGCGTGCCGGGCCGCCGCGAAGTCGAAGGCGTCCTGCTCGGCGTCCACGTCGTAGACCGTGTCGTGCGGCAGGCTCTCGCCGTACGCCGAGGGCGCGATGTCGCCGCCGCCGGGCAGCAGCAGCCCGTCGGCGACGGCGAGCCGGGCGGCGGCCTCGCCCGCGTCGACGGGGTGCATGAGGAACGGTTCCCCGCCCGCCCGGTAGACGGCGTCGGCGAGCGCCCGCGCGGTCACCACGGCCGCGTAGCGCAGGGCGGAGGTCGTGGCGGCGAACCGGGACGGGATCGCGATGATCGGCCTGGGCCGCGTCTCCCCGGACCGCGTCCCCCCGAACCCTGTCTCCGCGGGCCGTGTCTCCCTCGGCATGGCGCACACTCCTCACGCTTTGTTCGCTCCCAAACGATAGCCCTTCGTATTGACTCCTGAGCAGCCACGACCGTAAATTGTTTGGGACCAAACGATTTGGAGGAAGCGGATGGCCACTGTCGCGGATGTCACCGTCCACGAGGGGCACTGGATCGGCGGCGAACGGGTGTCCTCCCCGGCCGCCTTCGAAGACGTGTCGCCGATCGACGGACAGGTGATCGCACGCGTGGCCCGGGGCGGCGCGGAGGAGGCCGCCGCCGCGGTGAGCGCGGCCGAGCGGGCGTTCCCGGCCTGGGCCCGCACCACCCGCGAGGAGCGGGCGAGGCTGCTGCACGCGATCGCCGACGGCGTGGACAAGCGCCTGGAGCAGCTCGCGATCGTGGAGACGACCGACAACGGCGCGCTGCTGCGCTCCCACCTGCGCGGCGTCATGCCCCGGGTGGCGCACAATTTCCGGTTCTTCGCCGACTGGCTGCTTGAGCTCGGGCACGACGACTTCGACACCCGGGGCCACCGCAACCACGTCTCGTGGGACCCCGCCGGGGTCTGCGCGCTGATCACCCCGTGGAACGCCCCGCTCATGCTGGCCACCTGGAAGATCGCCCCGGCCCTCGCCGCCGGCAACACGGTCGTGCTGAAGCCCGCCGAGTGGACCCCGCTGACCGCGTCCCTGCTCGCGGACATCACCGTGGAGGCCGGGCTGCCCGACGGCGTGTTCAACGTCGTGCAGGGCTACGGCGAGGAGGTCGGCGCGCCTCTGGTGGCCGACCCCCGGGTGCGCCGGATCAGCTTCACCGGCTCGGTGCCCACCGCCCGGCACATCGCCGCGGCCGCCGCGCCCAACCTCACCCCGCTCTCCCTGGAGCTCGGCGGCAAGTCCCCGCTGATCGTGTTCGCCGACGCAGACCTGGACCTCGCCGTCGACCTCGCGGTCGAGCAGTACGACAACGCGGGGCAGGTCTGCCTGGCCGGCACCCGGCTGCTCGTGCAGGAGGAGATCGCGGCCGAGTTCACCGAGCGCTTCGTGGCCAAGGCAGCCACCCTGCGCCAGGGCGACCCCCGCGACCTGTCCACCGACATCGGGCCCAACATCCACCGCGAGCACTTCGAGCGGATCGACGGTTTCGTGCGCCGGGCCGTCGAGGCGGGAGCCACCCCCGTGATCGGCGGCGGGCCCAACACCGACCTCGGCGGGCTCTACTACCGGCCCACGCTCTTCACCGGCGCGGCCGCCGACAGCGAGATCGTCAACGAGGAGGTCTTCGGTCCCGTCCTCACGCTGCAGACGTTCCGCACCGAGGAGGAGGCCGTCGAGCTGGCCAACTCCACCAGGTTCGGGTTGGCCGCCACCCTCGCGACCGGCTCGCCGGAGCGGGCCGAGCGGGTCACCGCCCGCCTGGTCGCCGGCACCGTCTGGGTCAACTGCTTCTTCGTCCGTGACCTCCAGGCGCCGTTCGGCGGGGCTCGCCAGTCGGGCATGGGCCGTGAGGGCGGCGACTGGAGCTTCGACTTCTACTGCGACGTCAAGAACACCGTCTTCGCGCCGGGAGGCTGGAATGGGTGAGGTCGTCGGCGCGGGCATCCTCGCGCACGCTCCCACGATCATGCTGCCCCTCGACGTGCGCAAGGAGCTCAACGAGGGCAAGGAGATCAGCATCGTCCCCGGGCTGCGCCGCCTGCGGGAGGAGGTCTTCGACGCCCTCGACTACGACACGGTCATCGTGTTCGACTCGCACTGGGCGACCACCTTCGAGTTCGTGGTCACCGCCCAGGATCGCCGCTCCGGGCTGTTCACCTCCGAGGAACTGCCGCGCGGCATGTGCCGCATCCCCTATGACTTCCCGGGCGACCCGGAGCTCGCCCGGCTGATCGCGTCGCACCAGGACGGGCACGCCACCTGGATCACCGCGATCGACGACCACCACCTGCCGATCTTCTACGCCACCGTGAACCTGTGGAAGTACCTCGGGGCGCCCGGCAAGCGGTGGATCTCGATCAGCATGTGCCAGACCGCGGAGGCGGAGGACAACCTGCGGCTCGGCCGGGCGGTCGGCGACGCGATCGCGGCCAGTGACCGCAAGGTGTTGTTGATCGCGTCGGGCGCGTTCTCGCACACGTTCTGGCCGCTGCGCCACCTGCGCGCGCACGAGTCGAGCGACCCCGCGCACGTACGGACCCCCGAGGCGCGGGCGGCCGACGAGGAGCGCATCGAGTGGATGCGGCGCGGCGACCATGCCCGGGTGCTCGACACGATGGACGAGTTCTACCGCTTCAAGCCCGAGGCGGGGTTCGGCCACTACCTGATGCTGGCCGCCGCTCTCGGCGAGCGCGACCTCACCGCGCCCGGCAGGCTCTACAGCGACTACGAGAACGCCACCGGGACCGGCCAGGTGCACATATGGTTCGACCGGCCGGAGGGCGGCTTCACCCGGCCGCGGGCCACGGACGCCTCGGGTGACCCGTACCCCTATCCGTTCCGGCTCGAAGGGACCGCCTGATGCCTCAGAAAGAAACGGTGGAATACCGCAGGATCCTGCTGGACGGCGCGGCCGTACAGGTGCGCAGGGAGGGCGATGAGCTGGTCGGCGCCGACGGCCGGGTCGTCGGCGTGGACGATGCCGTCCATCTCCCGCCGTGCGTGCCGACGAAGATCATCGCGGTGCATCTCAACCACCGCAGCCGGGTCGAGGAGTTCATGACCTCGCTGCCGCCCGCCCCCACGTACTTCCACAAGCCGACCTCCGCGCTGAACGCGCACAAGGGCGCGATCGTACGGCCCGAGCGGTGTGAGTACCTCAACTACGAGGGCGAGGTCGCGATCGTCATCGGCCGCACCACGCGCAACATCTCCCCGGACGAGGCCGGCGACCACATCGCCGGTTACACGATCGGCAACGACTACGGCCTGCACGACTTCCGCGACACCGACGCGGGCTCGATGCTGCGCGTGAAGGGCTCCGACACGCTCTGCCCACTCGGCCCCGGGCTGGTCACCGGCTGGGACTTCCACGGCAAGCGGCTGCGCACGTACGTGAACGGCGAGGTCGTGCAGGACGGCTCCACCGACGAGATGGAGTGGGACATGCACTACCTCGTCGCGGACATCGCCCGCACGATCACCCTCTACCCCGGGGACGTGCTGCTGTCCGGCACCCCGGCCAACTCCCGGCCCGTACGGCCCGGCGACGTCGTCGAGGTCGAGGTCGAGGGCCTGGGCAGGCTGACCAATCACATCGTCCACGGCCCCGTTCCGATCCGGGACGACTGCGGCGCCCAGCCCACCGAGTCGGAGGAGGTCATCTCGACCGCCTTCGGCGGGGACTGGGAGTTCCGCGGCATCCGTCCGCCCAAGCGTTGACCACGGCAAGGAGTCTCATCATGAAGGTCATCGTCGACATGGACGTCTGCAAGGACCACGGGCAGTGCGTGTTCGCCGCCCCCGAGGTCTTCCAGATCAACGAGGACGGCCACCTGGTCTACGTCGCCGAGCCCGACGAGTCGCTGCGCGACGCCGTGGAGGAGGCAGCCGACGTCTGCCCGCTGCAGGCCATCACGATCGAGGACTGACCGCGGTGCGGACCACACGGCGCGTCGTGATCGCGGGGGCGTCGATGGGCGGCCTGCGCGCGGCCGAGCGGCTGCGGGCGGCGGGATTCACCGGCGAGATCGTCGCGATCGGCGACGAGCCCCATCTGCCGTACAACCGTCCTCCGCTGTCGAAGGAGGCCCTCGCCACCGAGGTGACCCACGACGCGCTCGCGTTCCGGCTCCGCCCGGCGGTCGCGGACGTCACGTGGCGGCTGGGCGTTCGGGTCGTGGGGGCCGACCTGGACGCCCGGGCCGTACGGCTCGGCGACGGCGCCGAGCTGACCTGTGACGGGCTCGTGATCGCCACCGGCATGCGGCCCAGGCGGTTACCCGGGCCCGCGGCCGGCCGGCACGTCGTGCGGACTCTCGAGGACGCCCGCGATCTCCGTGCCGAGCTGCGGCCCGGGGTGAACGTGCTGGTCGTCGGCGCCGGGTTCATCGGCTGCGAGGTGGCGGCCACCGCCCGCACGCTGGGCGCGTCGGTCACCGTCGTCGCGCCGGAGGACGCCCCGATGCGCCGCCCGCTCGGCTACGAACTGGGCACGGCGCTGCGCCGCCGCCACGAGGAGCGCGGCGTGACGTTCCTGCTCGGCCGTACGATCGCCGCGTTCCTTGGAGAAATGGGCGAAATGGGCGAAAATCGGGTGACCGGCGCCGCGCTGTCCGACGGCACCCGCGTCGACGCCGACGTCGTGGTGGAGGCCGTGGGATCGGTGGCCAACACCGAGTGGCTGGACGGCAACGGCCTCGACCTGTCCGACGGCGTGCTGTGCGACGGCGCGCTGCGCGTCGAGGGGCGGCACGGCGTCGTCGCGGTCGGCGACATCGCCCGCTTCCCCAACCCGCGTTATGACGGCGTGCCCCGCCGGGTCGAGCACTGGAGCATCCCGACCGACACGGCCAAGCACGCGGCGCTCACGCTGCTCGCCGACCTCGGTCTGGGGGAGGGGATCGCGACGCCCTTCGCCCCGCTGCCGACGTTCTGGAGCGACCAGTACGAGCTGCGCCTGCAGTCGTTCGGGGCGCCCGCGCTGGGCGAGTCGGACATCCGGGTGCTGGAGGGTGACCTCGGCGGCGAGGTCGTGGTCGGCTACCACCGCGACGGCGAACTGGTCGGCGTGGTCCTGATCGGCATGCCGTCCGCCGTCGCCCGCTACCGCGCCGCCCTGCTGAACCGCACCCCCCTGGCCGCCTGAGCCGTACCCGACCTGTGAGGAGACCGTGGTGGACACGCTGTGCAACGTGATCGCCGGAGAGCGCCGGGACGCCGGCGAGTGGATGGAACTGGTCGACCCCTCGACCGAGAAGGTGTACGGCAGGGCGCCCCGCTCAGACGAGCGGGCCGTGGCCCGGGCGGTCGAGGCGGCCGGCGAGGCCGCGCGGACCTGGCGGCGAACCACCCCGGCCGAGCGTCAGCGGCTGCTCCTCGAGCTGGCCGATCTGATGGCGGCGAACCGGGAGGCGCTGGCCGAGGCCGAGGTGCGGGCCACCGGCAAGCCGCGCGGCACGGCGATGCGGGTCGACACGGGCGGGGCCATCGACGCGATCCGCTACTTCGCGGGCGCGGCGCGGGTGCTGGAGGGGCTCGGTGCCGCCGAGTACGCCGAGGGGCACACCTCGTTCGTACGGCGCGAGCCGATCGGCGTCGTCGCCCAGGTGACGCCGTGGAACTACCCGCTGATGATGGCCGCGTGGAAGATCGGACCGGCGCTGGCGGCGGGCAACGCGCTGGTGCTCAAGCCGTCCGACACCACGCCCGGCTCGACCGTGCTGCTGGGCGAGCTGTGCGCCCGGGTCCTCCCGCCCGGCGTGGTCAACGTCGTGTGCGGTGACCGCGACACCGGCCGCGCGCTGGTGGGACATCCGGGTGTGGAGATGGTGGCCCTCACCGGCTCGACCCGCGCCGGGGCCGAGGTGATGGCGGCCGCCGCTCCCGACCTCAAGGACGTCCACCTGGAGCTGGGCGGCAAGGCCCCCGCGGTGGTCTTCGGCGACGTGGACCCCGCCGCCACCGGGCGCGCCATCGCCGAGGCGGCGTTCTTCAACACCGGGCAGGACTGCACCGCCGTCACCCGGGTGCTCGTCGAGGAGCGGGCGTACGACGACGTCGTCACGGCGCTGGCCGAGGCGGCGCGGGCGCTGCGCGTCGGCGGGCCCGACGAGGAGGGCGTCTTCCTCGGTCCGTCGAACAACGCGGCCCAGGCCGAGCGGGTCGGCGGCTTCCTCGAACGGTTGCCCGGGCACGCCCGCGTGGTCACCGGCGGCTCCCGGCTCGACCGTCCCGGTTACTTCTTCGCACCGGCCGTGGTCGCGGACGTGCGGCAGGACGACGAGATCGTGCAGCAGGAGGTCTTCGGCCCGGTCGTGACCGTACAGCCGTTCGCGAGCGAGGAGGAGGCCGTCGAGCTGGCCAACGGGGTCGACTACGCGCTCGCCTCCAGCGTGTGGACCAGGGACACCGGCCGTGCGATGCGGCTGTCCGCCGCACTCGACTTCGGCGCGGTCTGGGTCAACTGCCACCAGGTGATCATCCCGGAGATGCCGCACGGCGGCTTCAAGCACTCGGGCACCGGCAAGGACCTGTCCCGCTACGGCCTGGACGCCTACACCCGGATCAAGCACGTGATGATCAGCCACACCTGACGTCGCCACGGTCGTTCTCACCGCTGACAGCCGGAGCACGAGGGACCGTGCTCCGGCTGCCGGCAGGGCGTGACTCCGTGGTCAGTGGCGGCGTGGTCAGCGGTGCCTGGTCAGTGGCGGCGTCAGCGGCGGCCGAGGGCGCGCAGCTGCTCGGGGCTCAGCGCGGAGACGTTCTTGTCGATGGGATATTCCGTGTACTGGTGAATGGCCCAGCTCTTCCAGTCGGCGGGCGGTGTGACCTTGCCCGGGGCCTTGCTGTAGTGCGCCACCCACAGCGGATATTCGGCCAGGCCGCGCCCGTAGGTGTTGGCGAAGTTCCAGCCGCTGTACAACATCGGGGTGACGCCGGTCTTGGCCTTCACATGGGCCAGCCAGGTCTTGGCCCAGGCGTTGACGTGGCTGACCGACATGCCGTCCGTGGCCTCCAGGTCCAGCACGAGCAGGTCACCGGGCTTGCTGGGCTGCTGGTTCACCATGGAGAGGAAGTGCTCGGCTTCGGCGACGGGGTCGTTGCTGGGGTGGCCGAAATGGTAGGCGCCCCGCACGATGCCCTTCTTGTCCAATTCGTCCCAGTATCGGGCGAAGGTGGAGTCGCGGAAGGTCAGGCCCTCGGTGGCCTTGATGATGCCGAACTTCGCCGGACTGGCGGCCCAGTTGTGGTTCGGCTCGTGGTTGGAGATGTCTTCGCCGTAGATCAGCGTGATGTTCTCGTCGCCGGGGGCGAGCTGCGTGGCCTGCGCCGGCCCGGCCAGGAAGACACTGAGTGCGGCGGTCGGCACGACCATCGCCAGACTGACGGCAGGCGAACGGAAGCGCTTGCCGGAGAGGCTCACCCGGTACTTGGGCGAGGCCGGCGAAGAGGGGGTGACTGCGGTGAACCGGTGTTCCAGCATGAAGGGATTGACTCCTTGCTTCCATGCCGCCTACCGGGACAGCTGACGGGTTCGGGCGGAAGCGCCCTACGGCGCGCTTGGGGGGACGCGCTCCGATTCACCCGAGGGGTGGTCCCCGGCTCCGCGAGGCGCGGAGTCGGCGGCCGTGCACCTTCTGACGGGACGGCTCCCGCCAGGGGACGCGCGGATCCTGGCAACGAACGGACAACGCAACCGGGGATGGTGTCACCGTTGCGTATGCCGTTGGCGACAAAAGGTACACGGACCACCATTAAGGTGCAAATAGGACAAAACTCCGGATCGGAGTCTTACGGAGGGACGCGGTCGGCTGGTCACCCCTCCGCGGAGAGGGGCGCGTCCGTGTGCGGGACTGCCCGTCAGGACGGGGTGATGCCCTCGCGGGCCGCCCACAGGGCCGCCTGGGTGCGGGAGGACAGTCCCAGTTTCGCCAGGATGTTGCTGACATGGGTGCGGGCCGTGCGTTCACTGACCGACAGCGCGGTCGCGATCTGGCGGTTGGACCGGCCGTCGGCGATGAGGGCCAGCACTTCTCGTTCTCGTGGTGTCAGGCTTGCCGTGGCTGTCACGGGAGCCCGCATCGCAGCGGCCAGTTGCCGGGCGGCGGCCGGATCGAGGTGCACCTCGCCGCGGACCGCGGCACGCAGGGCCCGCCCCACCTCGTCCGCCTCGGCGTCCTTGAGTAGATAGCCGGTGGCCCCGGCTTCCAGGGCGGCCCGGACCTTCTTCTCCTCCACGAAGCTGGTCACCGCGATGACCTCGACGGCGGGAAACCGGGCCTTGAGCTCTCGGGTCGCCGCTATGCCGTCCATGACGGGCATCATCAGGTCCATCAGGACGACGTCGGGAAGTTCGTCCGAATGGTCGAGAACCGCCAGGCGGTCGAGCGCTTCCTTCCCCGTTCCCGCCTCGCCGACCACCTCGATGTCGTCGAGCATCTCCAGGAAGGCCCGCATGCCCGTACGGACGACGCGGTGGTCGTCGACCAGAAAGACCTTGATCGTGCTGTCCGCGGTGCTCACCGGCTGGTCGCCTCCGTGTGTTTCGTGATCGGCGCGGTGACCGTGACGCTGGTTCCGGCGCCGGGTGTGCTCGTGATGTGGAGGCCGGCACCTATGCGTGTCGCGCGCTCCCGCATCGTTCCGAGTCCCATGTGTCCCGGAAAAGCGGCATCGGGGGCGAAGCCGCGACCGTCGTCCCTGACCGAGACCGTCAGGCTCGACCCGGTCCGGGTGATCGTCACGGTGGTCCGCTGGGCATCGGCGTGCTTGACGGTGTTGTGCAGCGCCTCGAGGACGATCCGATAGAGGTGTTCCTCGACCGCTTCGTCCAGCGCGGGACGCTCGCCCGTCTCGTCGACGACATCGATGAGCAGGCCTTCGCGGCCTGCGATGGCGGCGGCCTGCTTGCGTACCGCGGAGACCAGGCCCTCCTCGGCCAAGGCTCCGGGGCGCAGTTCGAAGATGAGGGCGCGCATCTCCGCCAGCGCTCCCTGCGTCAGCTCCCGCAGTTGGCTCACCGCGCGTCCCAGCGACGCGTTCCCGCCGAGACCCTGCTTGTCCATCGCCAGCTCGGCGGCACGGGCGTGCAGCGTCATCGAGAACAGTGCCTGGGAGACCGAGTCATGGAGATCGCGGGCCAGCCGCTGCCGCTCCACCAGGGCGGCGTTCTGCCGGACTTCGGCGAGCAAGGTGGCGTTCTCGATCGCCACGGCGATCTGATCCGCGAACGCCACGAGAAATTCGAGCTCCTCATCCGCCGGCTCGTCATCGGGGAGGTAGTAGACGTGCAGCGCACCGAACATCTGGCCCATGGTGCCGAGGGGAACGGCCACGAGGATGTCCCACTCGACATGGGGCAGGAACCGGTGGATCGGCTCGGCCCGGGGCCGCGCCAGGGTCCGCGCCGGGGCATCGCGGATCACCTCCACGCGCTGCTCATGAAGGGCGGTTATGGCAGGGGAGTCGACGCCGAGGTCCCAGGCCGCTCGCAAACCCTCCTCATAGCCGTCGGGCAGCCCGTCGGTGGCGAGGAACCGTAGCCGGCCGCTGTCACGTTCCATAATGTGGACCGCGGCGGCCACACCGCCACTCGCCTCCACCACCGTCGCCATGGCGGTCCGCAGTGTCGTCTCCAGCGGCTGGTCCACGACCATGTCGCTCGCGACCCGGGACAGCGCGGCCACCCGCCGCCGCAGGAGACCCATGGTCGCCTCGATCGCCGCGCGGTGCTGCTCCTGCTGGGCGCGTAGCCGTTCCTCGATGCGCGCGCGTTGGATCGCGGCTCCCAGGGTGTCCGCGGCCGCCCGGAGCGCCGCCACGTCATTGGGCAACCACTCCCGTTCGGCCACGCATTCGTCGAACCCGATGAAGCCCCACCAATGGTCTTCGACATGGATGGGCACGAGTGCGATCGACTTGATGTCCTCGGCCTCCAACTCGGGACGCTCCGGCGCGGGGAAGTCGCGGACGTGGCCGGCCATCACCTCCCGGTGCTCCAGCAGCCCGACCCACCGTCCCCAGCCGACGTCGACGTAGTTGAACCCCCTGAGCATGGGGTGGTCGATCTGCGGGGTGATCCCCGCGGCGACCCACTCGGACCGGTGGCCAGTGCACTGGCCGCCGCGAGCGTCGAGGTAGTTCTCGAAGATGTACACCCGGCTCACTCCGGCCGCCGTCCCGAGCCGCTCCAGGACTTCGCCGATGTTCGTCTCCCACGGTTCGGCACTGGCGAGGAACCGGTCGGCGGCGAAGAGCACGGCGGCCAGGATGGCGTCCGGGCCGGGCGCCCGGTCGGCGCGGACGTTCTCTCGCGCAGCTGCCATGTCGGCCCTCCCGCCTTGCCTGGCCAGTTAAGGCACCCCCGGCGGGAGTGTTGCAGCCGTGATCGTACTCCATGTCAACGTTCAGGGCTATTGCCCTTCCATAGTTTGAGATGTCCGAAAATGCGGCGGCCGTCCCGCCGGGCTGAGACTTTTGACGTAGTGGACCCGTGGCGATCGGCTGAGCCGGGTGGCGTCGGTACGCCGATCCGGCGAAGGGACCACCCCCGAGATCATCGAGGTAAGCGGCCGGCCCGGCCGTGACCACGAGACTCGGAGGCGCCCGCCATGAAGGTGAACCCGGCTGTTCGACATGACCGCCACCATGCCGTGGCCGGTGCCCTGCCATGGACCGCGCCGAACTGGGTGGAGCGGCGGCCGCTTGCGGCGACGCTCGCGATCATAGTCGGCGTCTTCGGACTGGTCGGCGCATCCGCCGGCGTTCTCACCTGGCTTACCCCGGGGATGGGCGAGACGGCGCGTCGCGAGATCGCCACCCTCGTGCTCGCGGCGGCCACCCTCGTCCTGTTGTCTCGCTGGTCGGCGTGGCGAGCCGTCGGCATCACCCGTCTGCCACGGCCACGCCACCTGACCCTCATGGCGCTGCCCGTGGCGCTCGCCGCATGGCCGCTGGGCTTCGGCATCGAAGGGGGTGCGTTGGCGTTGGCCGCGGCACTGGTCGCTGAACTCCCGAACTCCTTCGCGGAGGAGGCCCTGATGCGAGGCGTGGTCGTCAGGGCGTTCGCGCATCGCAAGCGGTGGCTTGCCGCTCTCGTCTCAGGCATCGGCTTCGGCGCGGTGCACCTGGTTGTTCTGGTCTGGGGAGCCTCGCTGTCAGACGTCGTGCCGCTGATCGTCGTCTCCGGCCTGTTCGGAATCGGCTACGCCTGCATCCGCATGGTCACGCACAGCTTGTGGGCGCCGATCGCCCTGCACATGCTGTTCAACGTCAGCCAGAACGTCGGCCGCGGACTGGAGACCCTTGGCGAGGGACCCTCCACCCTGATTCTGCTTGTGGGCGCCGTAGCTTTCCCGATCTACGGGCTGGTTCTTCTGCGTCGCGCGCCGCGGAACTGACACCTGGTGATTGGAGAGATCATGGTCGCGGTGCAGCAGTCGAGCACCGGTTCGATCGGTCTGCCGGTGATCGGTGGCACGGTCATCGTCACGATCGGGGCGGGCCTGCTCGTCGCGACGTGGTTCGGCCGGGGCGCGGCACTCGTCGCCGCCGGCACGATCGTGTCGCTCGTTCTGGTCGCGGGATCGACGATGAACGGCATTCCTAGGAAGGTCGGCAGCTTCGTCTGGCACCCCGTCGGCGCGGTCCAGATCCGGGACTACGCGGTGAGCGTGGGTGCGGGCCGGCTCGACCTGACCGACCTCGCTCTCGGGCCCGGCGCCCGGGTCAGGTTCAACGCGTCGGTGTCGGTCGGGCAGCTCACGGTGATCGTGCCGGCGACCGCGCGGGTGGAGGTGCACGGGTACGCCCGGCTGGGCGAGGTGAAGATCGACCACAGGGTCGAGGACGGTACGGGCGTCCGATTCGACCGGGTGCTCGAGCCCGAGGTGACCGGCATGTGCGACGCGCCCACCATCGAGCTCCACGCGCGGGCCGGGATCGGCGACGTGGAGGTGCGCGCTGTCCCCTGCTCACGCCGCAGTGTGGTCCGATCATGAGTAGGCCTGCCGCTTGGGCAGGCGCTCCGGTCAGGTCCGGCTGTACAAGGTCGCCAAATCGATCAGCTGAACGTCGTGTGCCGCGTCTGCCGCTGTGCGCGCCTTGTCGTTGAAACCGGTGCCGCTGAAGCAGACCAGGCGGGTGTGGCTGGTGTCGTAGCGGCCCGCCTGGGTGATGAGGTCGCGGATGTGACGAAGCCGTTCCTATCTTCTGCAGCTATGGTTCGGCCTGCGCCGAACATTTCTCTGGCTATGGTCGATGGGTCTCGTCGGCCGTCCGGGCGATCCGCTCTGGATATGACGGAATCGAGCGGAAGTGACGTATACCGAGGACGGCACCGGCGTGCCAATGGGGAGAAGACCGATGACCCTGGACCCCACCGACCAGCGGCGCCGCGCGGAGGTGTTCGCCTCGCTGCACGAAGGCCCGGCATTCGTGATCCCGAACCCGTGGGACGCCGGCACTACGCGGCTGTTCACCCGGCTGGGATTCCCCGCCCTGGCCACCACCAGCGGCGGCCTCGCCCTCGTCTTCGGCCGGACGGACGGCACCGGCCAGGTCACCCGCGAGGACACCCTGGCCAACATCGCCGCGATCGCCTCGGCCACACACCTGCCAGTCGCGGCTGACCTGGAGAGCGGCTTCGGACCCGCCCCCAGGGACGTGGCCGACACGATCCGCCTCGCAGCCGAGGCCGGCGCCGTGGGCGGCTCTATCGAAGACGCCACCGGAGATCCGTCCCGGCCCATCGCCGAGCTGGACGAGGCGGTGCGCCGGATGGAGGCGGCGGTGGAGGCTGCCCGGGCGCTGCCGTTCCGCTTCACGCTCACCGCCCGCGCGGAGAACTTCCTGTACGGACGACCCGACCTGGACGACACGATCGCCCGACTGAAGGCGTACGACGCGGTCGGCGCGGACGTGCTGTACGCCCCGGGCCTGCCGGACCTCGACGCGGTCAGGGCCGTCTGCGCGGCGGTCGGCCGGCCGGTCAACGTGCTCGCCGGCAGCTCGCCCGGGGTGACCGTGGCCGAGCTCGTCGCCGCCGGTGCCCGGCGCATCAGCCTTGGGTCCGCACTGGCGCGGGTCGCGCTCAGCGCCACTCTCGCCGCGGGGCGGGAGCTCGCGGAGCACGGCACGTTCGGTTTCTCCCGCGGGGTGCTCAGCTACGCCGAGGCGAACGCGCTGTGGACGGACGAACCACGGCGGACGGAGGGCAGCGTATGACCGACGAGTTGGAGCTTTGGGCTGTCGGAAAATCGGTGGACAGTCCGTACGGTCAGTGGCGATCGTTGGCGGCATGCGTCAGGAGGAGATCTGGGACGTCGACGCCGCTCGGCGTTATGACACGCCGGGCACCGGCATGTTCGCGCCTGATGTCCTGGGGCCGGCCGTGGACCGCCTCGCCGAGTTCGCGGGCGACGGGCGAGCTCTCGAGTTCGCCATCGGGACCGGCCGTGTGGCCGTCCCGCTCGCCGAACGAGGGGTGAGTGTCACCGGCATCGAGCTGTCACCGCCGATGATCGACCGACTGCGAACGAAGGCGGACGAAGCGACAATCCCAGTGATCGTCGGGAACATGGCGACCGCCGCCGCCCCGGGGAAGTACGCGCTCGTCTTCCTCGTCTACAACACGATCGCCAACCTGCTCACCCAGGCCGAGCAGATCGCCTGCTTCCGCAACGCGGCTCGCCATCTCACCCCGGGCGGCCGGTTCGTGATCGAGCTCTGGGTGCCCGAGCTGCGTAAGCTTCCGCCGGGCCAGCAGGCCACGGTCTGGTCTTCGGAGCCCGGCTACATCGGTCTGGACACCTACGACGTGCTGCGCCAACAGGTTGTGTCGCACCATTTCACGTTCGACGGGAGCGGCCAGGCCCGGCTGTTCCGCACTCCGCACCGCTACATCTGGCCGTCCGAACTCGACCTCATGGCCCAGTTGGCCGGGTTCGAGCTGGAGAGCAGGCACGCGGACTGGACCGGCGCCGAGTTCACCGCCGAGTCGCGTTCCCACGTATCCGTCTACCGGAATGCGGGCCAGTGCTCCGGCGTTCACGCCGGGGGTGAAGGCCCGCGCGGGAGTGCCCTCTGGGGCGTGAGCGTGCCTGAACGGTAAACAGCTTGTGGCAGCCCAACCACGTACGGTAGGTTTTCCGTGCTCGGTGATAATAACCAAACCACCGAGCGTGCTCGGAACGCCGCAGGAACTGCGGTGTCAGCGCGTGGAGCCTTCGCCGTTAGGGGGGCTGTGAAGCGCGAACCCCCGCACCTCGGTGACGGGAAGAATCTCCAGCATTTATGCTGGAGAGGAGTTCAACGCATCCCCACAGATCAGAGCCGCTAGCGGTCGCGGCGGCGCGCCACCATCTGGCCGACGAGCACGACGACGACGGTCATGACGAACATCAGCGTCCCGATGACGTTGACCTGGGGCGGCACGCCGCGACGGGCGGAACCCCACACGAACATGGGGCCGCGTCCGCCCTGCTCCCGCCCGGCAGGTCAGGGGCATGGTGTCGTAAGCGGCGTCACCTTGACGGTCTCCCCGTCGAGACGAATGAGAACTATCGTGGCCAGCATGGAAAATCCCCCTTCACGCAGGGACTCCCAGATGTCGCACCTGCGCGCCTCGGACAGCAACAGGGAGCAGGCCGCCGCCCTGCTGGGCGAAGCCCTGAGCACCGGACAGCTGAGCCACGAGGAGTACTCCGAGCGCCTGGACAACCTCTACCAGGCCAAGACCGTGGGGGAGCTCGAGGTCCTCACCCATGACCTGCAGGTCGACCGGCCCCGTCCGGCAGCGAGCCCGGTTTCCTACGCGCCGGGTGCGAGTTCCGCGCCCGAGAACATCGTCGCCATCTTCGGCGGGGCCGATCGCAGGGGCCGCTGGCGGGTACGACGGCAGACCAGGGCGCTGGCCCTATTCGGCGGCATGCGATTCGACCTGACCGACGCCGAATTCGAGGCGAAAGAAATCGAGATCACGGTCAATGCGATCTTCGGTGGGGCCGAGATCATTCTGCCCGAGGGGGCGGAGGTGCGCTGCCATGGTGTCGGCGTCTTCGGCGGCTTCGACGTGCACGGCAGCCCGGACGTCGACCCGTCGGCGCCGGTGGTCGTCGTGAAGGGCCTGGCGCTGTTCGGCGGAGTGAGCGGCAAGGCCAGGCGCCGGCGCGATCGCTGATCGACGGACGATCGGCGCTCTTCGGCTCTCTTGTGCGCGTTTTTATCCAAATCCTGTTGTAAAAACCAGTAGAGTGGGTGAAAGTCGAGCCTGGACAGCCGAGGAGCATCGGGGACACCGGCAGTAGAAGGAGATCGCGTGGAGAGCGGGACACTGTCGTCGGCGCTGGAGCGGGAACATCGCGAGATCGACGAGGGAATCGAAACCTTCGTCGAAGGTCTGGCGGAGGGCGGAGAGGACACCACGCCGCTGAAGCGCGCGATGGAGGGGCTGCGCCGCCACATCTACCTCGAAGAGGAGTTCCTGTTCCCGCCGTTGCGGGAGGCGGGCATGATGGCGCCGGTCTTCGTCATGTTGCGCGAGCACGGTGAGATCTGGCAGACGATGGACCGGCTGGACGCCGAGATGGGCAAGGGCGTCGCGGCGGACCCGTTGCGGGGGTTGTGCGCCGAACTGCTCGGGCGGCTGGAGCAGCACAACTCCAAAGAGGAGCCGATCATCTACCCGCAGGCTGACGCGGTGCTGACGCCCGAGGCGACTGATCACCTCCAGAGTTTCATCGCGTCAGGCCGGATTCCCGAGGGCTGGGTGTGCCAACGAGCGCAGGCTTGACCGATCCCGGAGGCCGGCCGCGCGACCGTCGTCGCCGACCCCCATCGCCACGAACGCCTCGCTGGGATGACGGCTTACGGTAGGCGCACCTCGGGCGTACGGCCCACGAAGCGTGCGTACTCTTCGAACGTCTGCTCGATTTTCGCCCGTTCGGCCTTGCCCAGCGGCACGAGCGGTTGGACTGTGATCTGCACCTTGGTCTTGGTAAGTGACCGCTTCCAGGTGCCGACGACCCGGCCGTCGCATACCACTGTCGCCTGGAATATGCCGTTGTTGCCGGGAATGATGGCCGGTTTGTGCTCGTCGGCGAGCATGAGCGTACGGTCCTTGTAGCCCAGCAGATACTCGTCGAACCCCGGCAGCACGAGGACCTCGCGGCCGTCCATCGCGGATGGTGCGGTGTCGAGCAGCGCCGGTTCCAGGTACATCTCGACGCCGTCGACGGTCACACCGGCCAGCTGGTCGCCGGCCGCCGCGATGCCGCGCTTGGCGTCGGCCGCGGTCAGCCCGGTCCAGCCGGCGAAATCCTGCCTCGTGGTCGGCCCGTGGCCGCGGAAGTACCGCAGTGCGATGGTGGCCAGCGCCTCGTCGCGGTCGGGCCGGTGCGGGTCGGGGACCCACTCGTCGAGCAGCACGAAGCTGTGCTCGTTGCCGATGTTCGGGGCGATGCACAGCACGCCGCGCTGGCTGGCGTACCACAGCAGGTGGTAGCCCAACTGGCCGGCGGCTTCGATGCCCTTGTCGGCGAGCACGGCGACGCATTGTGACCGGGTCAGCCGGCCACCGCCGGCCAGTGCCGTGCCCAGCACCTCCACCGCTCGTTCGGCGACCTCCTCACTCAGCCCGAGATACGCGCGACGCTTCGCCGCACCCGCCAGTGCCCGCGAACCCATCAGGTCGAGCATCCAGTGGGCGTCCCGCGGCGGAACGAAGTGAATGGTGCCGCGCATCGGCCAGGTGCGCAGCGCCTCACGCCGCTCCAGCGCGGCGGTCACGTCGCCGACGGTGTATCCCGGCAGGCGTACGCCGAACGACCACAGGCCGCTGGCCAGGTCCTGCGCCTGCATCGCGCCGAGCCAGGTCACCACCCCGGCCACGTCGGCCGGCCGGTCCATGCCGTGATGCCGGTCGCGCAACAGCAGGCCGACCATCCGCAGGGTGAGCGCCTGCGCCCGAGTAATCCGCACCTTTACCATCTCCTCGCAGGCAGCGTACCGATGGCCTACGACAACATCGGGGCGTGCGATCTCTCGGGGCCAGCGGGGCGCGGAGAGCCCCACATGTGGAGAAGTTGTCCCACCGACGCGTGCGACTTTGGCGATTTGCACATATATTTCCTATTTGAGGCTAGTTGGGGGATTGCATTCGTCGCCGATGTCATGGTGCGACGGAGGAACGTGATGATGGGGTTGCCCGCGGGGAAGAAATGAACGGCCTTCCGCTGGAGGTGTTCGACCCGGCGCCGGTCGGGGTGCTGGTCACCACCGGAAAGGACCACCGCCTGGTGTACCTGAACGACGCCATGCGGGCGATGTTCGGCGACCGGCCCATCGGGATGCCGGTCCGCGAGGCGTTCAGCAACCTCCTGCAGCAGGACTCCCTCCTGTCGTTCGATCGGGTCCTGGAGACCGGTGAGGCCGTACGGCGAGAGCATGCCTCCGCGAGGGTGGCCGCTCCCTCGGGCGGATCGCAGGAGCGCTTCTTTCACTACAGCCTCTCGAAGATTCCTCTCCCCGATGGGGCGAGTGGAGTGCTGCAGATGATCGTGGAGGTCACGGAACAGTTCGTCGCCACCAGGCGGATGCGCACCCTGGCACGGGAGCAGCGCCGTCTCCTGCGCCGCTACCAGAGCCTGCTATGGGTCAACGCGCACACGGTGTGGGCGAGCGATCCCAACGGCAGGTTCAGAGAGGTGAGCCCGGACTGGAGGAGGTTGACCGGGCAGACCCGGGAGGAGTACCGCGGCTATGGATGGCTGCAGGCGGTCCACCCCGAGGATCGTGCGCCGACCCTGAACACCTGGGTTTGGGCCGCCGAAGAGGTGCCCGCGCTGTTGGAGCTGGTCTTCCGCGTTCGCGTCCTCGACGGCACCTACCGGCATTTCCGGATGCGGGCCGTGCCGGTGTGCAAGGAAGGCGCCGTCGTCGAGTGGGTGGGCGCCGCGACCGACATCGAGCAGGAGTGGCAGGAGGAGCGGCGCCGCAAGCTTCTCGACCGTGCCGCCGCCGCTGTGGCGGACATCACCGATCTGGAGGAGATGTGCCAGGCGCTGGCCGATGTGATCGTCCTGGAGCTCGCCGACGCCTGCCACATCCACCTGCTCCCCGAGCTCGCCGGCGGCCTCTCGGATGGGCTCGTCACCGAGCGCATCGCCATCGCCGCGCGCCCTGGACTGCCGAGACTGCCGCGCCGCCAGAAGGCGCACCATCCCGCCGACGGTGAGTTCGTGCGCGCGGTACGGCAACGCCGGCCCGTCTACCTGTCCTTCTCTCCGGGGCATCCCCCACCTGGCTCTGACGCCAGAGCCGGGGAGTGGATGATCGAGGCCAAGGCGCACAGCCTGGCGATCATTCCGGTCGTCGCCCAAGGCGAGGTGGCGGCCGTGGTGGTCGCCGCCACCTGCGGAGACCGGCCGCCGATCGATCCGGCCGACGCCGATCTGACGGGGCAGATCCTCGACCACACGCACGACGCCCTCGGCAAGGCTCTGCGGTTCCGGCGCACACAGCGGGTGGCGCTGGCCCTGCAGCACAGCCTCCTCGCCGAGCCGCCGCACGTCCCGGGACTGGAGCTCGCGGCCCGCTACCAGGCGAGCCCGGCCGCCGCGGAGATCGGCGGGGACTGGTACGACGCGTTCGTGCTGCCCGGCGGTGCCGTGGAGGTGGCCATCGGAGACGTGGCCGGGCACGATCTGGCCGCCGCCGTCTGGATGAGCCAGGTACGCAACATGGTCCGGGCGCTGGCCGTCGACCGCAACGAACTCCCGGGGGAGATCCTGCACCGCCTGGACACCGCCCTCGAGACCTTGAACAGTGAGATGACCACCGTGACCTGCGTGCTGGGGTGCCTCGAAGAGGGTGCGGACGGCGGGTGGCGGCTGACCTACGCGGTGGCCGGGCATCCGCCGCCGTTGCTGGTTACAAACGACGGTGACAGCCACTTTCTGCATGCGGCGGACAATCTCCTCCTCGGCCTGTTGTTACAGGACCAGCCGTGGACCAGCGCCGTCGAGCCACTGCCACCGGGCAGCACGTTGCTGCTCTACACCGACGGCCTCATCGAGCACAGGGATGAGAATCTGGATCGGGGACTGGACCGGTTGCGGCGGTACGCCGAGACGCTCGCCCGTGAGCCCCTGGGCCGGTTCTGTGACGGACTGCTCACCGGCATGCCCATGACCGGGGAGGACGACGTAGCCCTGATCGCACTGCGGGTGCCTCCATCAGCGCCAACTGAGGGCTGTCCTATTGCGTGAGCGACGCGTCGCCGAATACGGCACCGCGTGTCCATCTGGTGTAATATGTATCAAAAGGCGCTATTCTTGTGACGGCGAGTTGAAGATTCATTACGTCCCGAATGTCGACGCTTATCCGCACCGGTTTCGCGTATTCGACTCGCTTCCTGAGCAGAAGAAGTCCGTCGCCGTATATCTCGAACTCTGCTATCGAGCCGACTGCGTCCCTGTCGTTCACTCCTAGGGTTGCCTCAAACGTCCGATAATCGCCGTCTATCAGATATTCGGTCCATCGGGTCTGGCCTACACCGCCGAGTGTGAGGCCGATGCTGCGGTCGTAGGTCTTCCCGTTGATGTCGTAGGCGCCGCGACGGGAGTATCCGGCGAACTCACCCCATCCATAGGTGAGATCCGCCAGGTAGACCGAGGGCGTCTTCGGCTCGCTCCACTCCGGGGCCGGCGTCGGGTCCGGTGTCGGTGTCGGCTCCGGAGACGGTTCGGGCGGGATGGTGGCGGTGGCCGTTGTGGCAGGCGTGACCGTCACAGTGGCCCACTGAGTCTTTTCGGCGGCCTGAGATATCTCCATGTCCGGTGTGAGGCCTTTGGTGACTCCGTGAGAGCTGGTAAACAACCAGCCGGTGCGCAGAGCGTGATGGCCGCTGGCCCGGCGTCGATCTGACCGCT